>DDYJ01000113.1:11699-14825 GCA_002347905.1 Comamonadaceae bacterium UBA2237
CAATTTTGAGGCGATCGACTGTGTGCGCCCAACTATAAAACTCAGCAACGTATTTGGTTTTGTTACTTTGAATAGGGCCTATGCAATGCCAAATCAATGGTTTATTTGCATTAGCGGCACTTTGTAGAAANNCCAAAATCTTGTTGCCCGCATGCCGCAACTTGCTGCACCGCGTCTGCACCAAAAGTTTTCGATACAGCGAGCAAGATGACTTCTGAAGGGTTGCGTTCAGCGGCCAAGCATGCAGCCGCAATACGTGATTGCACGGATCGAAGGTTGTCTTGCAATGTAGTCATAACAGGCATGACTTTAACAAGGACTTCGGATGAATCTAGAAGATGTACTTCAAGAGGCAGTGATGCAAGGCGCGTCTGATATCCATTTGTGTTCTGGACAGCCGCCTTGGGTCAGGGTTCAGGGCGAACTATTTAAATTTAGATGCGGCACTATAGAAACCCGTTTTAGCTCCTGCTGGCTAACGCAAGCTTTGGCTCCTTACATGGCAAAGAATGTGCATGCGCACCTCTTAGAAGGCTACGAAGTAGATTTCTCATTCGCCATTTCCAGTGCTGGACGATTTCGCGCCAATGTGTTTAAAAGCAATTTGGGTATCGGCACAGCGCTACGACACATACGGGAGGCCATTCCTACTTTGGCTGAAATAAGCGCCCCTAAAGTATTGCTAGATTTACTAAAAAGCACTGGGCTTTTTTTAGTCACAGGCCCGACAGGGTCCGGCAAATCAACCACTTTGGCCGCGCTATTGCATCACCTCAATCAAACCACCAGACAACACATCATTACCCTGGAAGACCCGATTGAATTCCTACATACCAACCACCAGAGTTTAATGACACAAAGAGAAATAGGACATCACAGCAAAAGTTTTTCATACGCATTGCGAGCGGCATTGCGCGAAGACCCAGACGTAATTTTGGTCGGCGAGTTGCGCGACCTAGAAACCATTCGCCTTGCACTGACCGCCGCCGAGACAGGCCATCTAGTGCTTGCTAGCCTGCATACGAGAAGCGCAGCAGCCAGCGTCGAGCGCATCGTCGATGTGTTCGACAGTGCAGAAAAGTCCTTGGTTCGCACACAACTCAGTGAAGCTTTGATCGGTGTTATCTCTCAAACGCTCTACCGCCCCTCCAAAAGTGACATGCAGCACGCCGTCTTTGAAGTCATGGTGGCGACACCTGCCATCCGACATCTGATACGCGAAGGTAAAACCTCGCAGATACAGAATGCCGTTCAAACGGGGGCCGCTTACGGCATGCAAACCATGGCACAGGCTATGCAGGCACTGCCGACTTAAAGCTGCGGGCGATGCAGTCGCACTATGATGCACGTCAAGTTCAACCCAACCTAAAGAGTTCACCATGTCTAGCATCAATGCAAAAACCTATGAATCCGCACCCTCCACCCACGTTGCTTTCATCGGCATGGGCGTGATGGGATATCCCATGGCTGGCCATTTGGCGTCTGCCGGACACGCAGTCACTGTATACAACCGCTCGCCTGCTAAAGCGCAAGCCTGGGTCGCTGAATTTGCCAAAAGCAAAGCGACTAAAAGTGCACCTACTCCGCGTGAAGCTGCCGCGGGTGCTGACATCGTATTTTGCTGCGTGGGCAATGACGACGACTTGCGTTCTGTGATTTTTGGTGCCGACGGCGCTTTGGCTGGTATGAAAGCCGGTGCTATTTTGGTCGACCACACCACCGCATCAGCCGATGTTGCACGCGAAATCTACGCTGCAGCTAAAAACTTAGGCATTCCTTTCATCGACGCACCCGTCTCTGGTGGCCAAGGTGGCGCTCAAAACGGTTTGTTAACGGTGATGTGTGGTGGCGACGAATCGGTATTTGACTGTGTCAAGCCCGTCGCGATGGCCTTCTCACGCGCCTTCACTTTGATGGGTGCGTCGGGTGCAGGCCAGTTGACCAAGATGGTCAATCAAATTTGTATCGCTGGATTGGTGCAAGGCCTGAGTGAAGCGATTGCGTTTGGTCAAAAAGCAGGTTTGGATATGAACCTGGTGCTTGATGTGATCGGCAAAGGCGCTGCGCAAAGCTGGCAAATGGACAACCGCGGCAAAACCATGGTAGCCGATAAGTTTGACTTTGGCTTTGCGGTGGACTGGATGCGCAAAGACTTAGGCTTGGTATTTGACGAAGCCAAGCGCAACGGTGCCGTTTTGCCGGTCACCCTGTTGGTCGACCAGTTCTATGGCGATGTGCAAAAGCTCGGCGGCAACCGCTGGGATACGTCGAGCCTAATTAAGCGCCTACGCTAATTATTTAACGGGTGTAACCACCGCGCCCGTTGCGGGTGCGGTGTTGTTGTTGATGGGTGCGCCAGAGCCAGAAGTGACTGGCACTGGTTTGGATTCATCTACTGGCGCCTTTTTGGGTTGCATGGCGTTGAGTTCTTCTTCGCTCATGTACTCATAGACGCGCACTACACGCTTCACTCCGCTGACTCCACGTGCCACTTCAGAGGCACGGTTGCCTTCACGCTGCGTCACACGGCCCATTAAATAGACCGTGCCACGCTCCACCACGATTTTGTGGACACTCGCAAAAACGTCTTCGGTATCGATCATGGCCGCCTTGACTTTGGCTGCCAAAACTACATCGGCTGAGCGCTCACTTAGAGAAGTAGCAGGTCCGATTCCCAACTCATTCACGACCAAGCGTACGTTCTCAATTTTTCCAATTAACTGTTCAACTTGAGCACGTACGCGATCGTTGGATACCTCGCCCGTGATCAGCACTTGGCGGTTGTAACTTGCCACATTCACATGCTCTTTTTCGCCAAAGTTTTGTTTGATGGCACTCGCACTGCGTTGTGAAATCCCCTCGTCTTCCACTTGAATACCTGTGGTGCGACGGTCACTAGCAATCATGGCCGTTCCAAATACACCACCCATCATGACGGGCGCACAAGCGTTGAGCGCAAGCGCCATAGCGATAACAGCGAGATATTTAGCAGTTGAATTATGCATAGTCCTAGTTTCCTTCTTGATCACCCAATAGTTGCGTATCCACGCCATCGCAAATGCAATGGATGGTGAGTAAATGCACTTCTTGAATTCGGGCAGTGCGCTCATGCGGCACGCAAATGTG
>DDYJ01000113.1:14908-17862 GCA_002347905.1 Comamonadaceae bacterium UBA2237
AAAACATCTCCAGACTGACCCAAAGCACGCACTTGTTTTGAAAAAATTTGGTCGTAGTGGTAATCGTTGGCAATGGCCGTCAAAATGGAGCTGTCGGTGGTTAAAGCAATCGCCCCTAACTCGGGCCTTTCACGCTCAAAACGCCCTACAAACTCAGCAGCGAAATGTTGCGCATCTGCCGCTGAACCGCCATTGCCACAGGCCAGCACCTTGCCACCGCTTGTGACGCTGGCCAAAATGGCAGAAATGGCCGCCGCGATGGGCTTGGATAAGGCTTGCGCAGACTGGTATTTCAAATCAGCACTATCGATGAAATGTTGTTCAATTCGTTGTTCAAGCATCCTCTAATGATACCTTTTGCGCTTCTTAGTCCACAGTAAAAGCCCCTTGTAGCCAATGGAGTCCGTTGGTGTCTATGGCAACTACGTCAAAGCGGCATGCGGGTTCGTATTTCAGTCGCATTAAAAAAAATTTAGCGGCAAATGCGATGCGCTTGCGTTTGGATGCCGAAATACTGCCCAAAGGGCCTCCATAAGAGGGGTGCAAGCGTCTACGCACCTCGACAAACACCATCGTTCCATGCCTATCTTGCATGATTAAATCTATTTCTCCCCCACCGCGTCCAGGCGTTCGATAATTACGCTGCACGAGTTGTAAGCCATGGGCTAGCAAATAGTGCAAAGCGCGGTCTTCTGCCGCATCTCCTGCTTGCTTGGTGGTTAAGGAATTTTTCTCTTGGGTTTGTCCACGCATTTTTCATCTGCCCTCACGGCTGCCCACGATGCCGCGGCCGCGCAGCACCACCCTGCAGGCACCCTGTATATGGTGGCAACACCGATTGGTAATTTGGCCGATATCAGCTTGCGCGCCCTGCATGTTTTGAGTGTGTGCGATACCTTGGCGTGTGAAGATACGCGCCACTCACAAACTTTGTTACGCAGTTATGGAATTGAGCGCAACGCCAACCAATGGTTAGCCGTGCATCAACACAACGAAACACAAGCTGCGCAAGAAGTGATCCAACGATTGCAAGCCGGACAACGCGTGGCGTATGTGAGTGATGCAGGAACTCCCGCCATCAGCGACCCTGGGGCACGTTTGGCTTGGCAGGTGCAGGCTGCAGGATTTCGAGTCATACCCCTGCCCGGCGCCAGCAGTGTTACGGCTTTACTGAGCGTGTGTGGTTCATTCACGGCAGATGCATCAGAGTTTGTGTTTGTAGGCTTCTTGCCTAGTAAAGCGACTGAGCGTGAACGTGCTGTGCAATTGCTGGCATCAGATGGACGCACACAAGTACTTTTAGAAGCGCCGCATCGCATAGAAGCGCTGGCAACTTCGCTAGCAAATCTTGGTGAACGTATGGTGACAGTGGGGCGTGAACTTACCAAACAATTTGAAGAAATTGCGACTATCCCTGCCAAAGCCTTGAGCGATTGGATACAAGCCAACCAGCAACGTACCCGTGGTGAATTTTCGCTGGTGGTTCATGCACAAACCATTGTTAACGACCCCATTGCAGTGCATGACAAGATGCTCAAGCTTCTGATGCAAGAGGTGCCACTTAAAACTGCGGTAAGACTTACCGCCGAGCTAACTGGCGAGTCACGCAACCTTTTGTATGACAGGGCCTTGGCTCTTAAAAACACTGATACTTAAGTTTTTTAGAATCATTCACAATCTACGTTCTTCTTGAAGAGGTGTTGTATGCGTCTTTTGTTATCCATCCGTCTGTCATTCGTATTGGCTGCTTGCTTGGTGCTGACCGCTTGTGAAACCAACCCACCGGCCAAATCTGCACAAGATGATGCAGCACCTATCGTGGCTTTTTTAGATGCAGATAAGTTTGACCACCAACTCTCTGCCTCTCTTTCTGCGCCTATGGCAGAGATAACCGTGCCGTTTTACGACAAAGTCTCTCCTAACAACATGCCAGAGCGCATGAAAGTATGGGTAAACCAGGTTGAAAAAAGCGGTGGAAAGATTCAGATGTCTGAACCACCTAGTTCATCGGGCGTAACGTCTAAAAACCCATTTCTCATTTTTAGCGTGATCAATGCCATTCGTACATTGGTCACTCTTGAACAAAAATCCGAAAAAGAAAAAGTATTCGCCTCAGCCAAAGGCCATGACGTCAAAATTCTTCTGGCTTACAACGCGCAAAACGAAGTAGTCATTGACAAAATTGTTTTTGCAAAAAAAGGCACGACGAACTAAAGCAAAAAGTAATTCGTCACCCTCAGACTAACGGGTGGCGCAGAAATCAGCGACCCCCCTCACCCACTAATGCATACGGTGCCCAATACGCAGGGTGGGCATATTGCGGCAATTTCATGGTCTCTACCATCGCTTGTTTCAAAGCTTCAGCCCGACGGATTTGGGGGTCTTTCTTATAAGCAGCAAAGGTATGTGTGGTCAGCAACATTGCGCTCTCTGACTCCACTGACCAGTGCGTAACCAGTAAGCTGCGGCTTCCTGCAAAAAAGAACCCGCGGGCCAATCCGCTTAAAGCTTCCTCCGCACGTCCATCTGCACCAGCGGTATTACACGCTGACAACACCACCCAGTCGGCATTGAGTTTGAGACCTAATACATCCTCTAGGGTCAACAAAGGTGAATCAGCGGGGTTGGCCGTGGAAGCCATAGCTAGCGCAGGTTGATTTAAGTTTGGCAAGTCACCCGCTAACAAGCCATGCGTGGCAAACACCACTACTTGTTTTTTACCCAGTTGGCCAGAGGCACTGCTCTTGAGCACGGATTGGCGCGTTGCGTCGGAACCTAATATCAAGTCTTGCTTGGGATCAGCAGCCAAAATTTTGGCCAGCTCATTGACCTCATCGCGTGTTTCTGGAAGCGGTGGGATCTTGCTGTAAGCCAAGTAACTCTCTTCATTTGACCTCTCTAAACCAATTTGCAGAGTCGATCGTGTGTCAATAGCCGAGCGAACAGCCATATTT
>DDYJ01000108.1:0-2895 GCA_002347905.1 Comamonadaceae bacterium UBA2237
GATGTCGCGGCTGCGCATCAGACCGTCTAAGCCGCGCCAACCTAAACCTGCCATGACGGCCATGAGGGTGATGGCGATGAGCAACTCTATGAGCGTGAAGCCTTGTTGCTGAGGTGCCAGCTTGCTCCGATGGTGCGTGGCCACTGGCATCAATACCGCCCCACCACAGTTGTTACGCGAAGAATCGGAAATTGCGCACCAAAGACCTGGGCATCGACCCGCCTAAACGCGGGGTTGGGCGTGGTGTTGACTGTCAACGCCACATCCAAGGTTTGAGAAGCTTGTTCACAAGAAACGTGGGTCACGCCGACGCTAGGCAATTGCTGAGATAAACGCAATTGAATGAGGGCGTTGTCAGCGCAAATTTGGGCGAGCATGGCGTCGCTTTGGCGTTGGGCGTTGTGGGTGAGGGATGCGCTGACGCGGACACCAGCCATTAACGCGAGCGCTACTATGGCTAATGCCACTAAGACTTCGATAAGCGTGAAGCCTTGCTCTTGTGCGTTGCGTTTGGGGTGCATATGCAAACGCATGAATGGAAGTTGTCGGGTAAATAAAAGCACTGGTTCAAATTCGAAGAAAAAAGTGGAGGCTTGCTTCAAAAATTGTTTGTCATGGCAAGCGATGAAATGGTTGCAGGCCATCTGTGCCAATACGCAAATTCACTGGCTTGTTACCAGAAGTTTGACCGCTGGCTTTACTAAGTGTGATGGTTGCAGGTGAAATGATGGGCTCCGGCCCCAGTGTGATGGCCTTCATACCTCCAGACATGCCAATCGCCATATCCGAAGATATCCAGTATTCGCTTTGCGCCACAAAGTTCGAACCAACCAAAGTTGTTTCAATCACAAAACCCGAAGCCGTGGCGCGCCAGACAAGGGGCACTCCCTGCGCACGTGATTGCACGCGGGCGGATTCGAGTTTGGCAATTACACGTTGCGCTTCGCGCTCTAACTGGGTCTGCGCGTTGTCGCGCATTGCCAAAGCCACACCAGCAGAGGAAATGGCGATGATGGTCAGAACCACCAAGAGCTCCAGCAAAGTCAGCCCACGCTGGCGATGCATGGGGCTTATTGCCAGCTGCCGATATCGGCGTTTTTGCCCTCGCCGCCAACTTGGCCGTCAGCACCAAGCGAGAGGACATCCACCTCGCCTTTAAGGCCTGGGTTCATGTATTGGTAAGGCTTGCCCCACGGGTCGTTGGGCAGATTGTCGATGTAAGGTTTCCAGTTCAAAGGAGCAGGGCCTGCAGTGGGCCGTACCACCAGCGCTTGCAATCCTTGTTCGGCGCTGGGGTAGCGCTGGTTGTCAAGGCGGTAGAGCTTGAGGGCTTGCATCAAGTTGCTAATGTCTGTGCGCGCCGCGGTTATGCGGGCGTCGTCAGCGCGGTTGAGAACGTTGGGAACGACCAGCGCTGCAAGTATGCCGATGATGGCTAGGACGACCATAAGTTCGATCAAGGTGAAGCCGCGTTGTTTGGCTTTTATGCGAAGGCTATTTTTGGCTTGCAAGGGGTGCATGAAGGGGCTAACTTTGAGATGGTGGTGCATGATAAGACTTGGTGAAAGCGAGTTCATGCTAAGTCTGCGTAGCATGGACCAGATTGGATGGCTTTGGAATACGCACTAGAAATACGAGGCTCGACTTGATGAGTGTCAGCAATCTGTTCCCACTGAGAGACTGCTAAAAAAACCTCATCGACGACCAATTTCCAATTCTTGATCCCAGCACTTTTCGCTACTAGTTCAATAGCCGCAAGCTTGGGATTGCCTTGGCCCGCAATGGCAGTGGTGTGTTGGTTGTTCATGCCGCTACTGAAAGTGAGGTCAAACGCAGGGCTAAATCGCCACTCTTGGCCATCATAAATAAAGGCGAAGTTTTTCACGTGATCGTCTTTGTTATGCGCCAAGACGTTAAAGGCCATCACTCTGAAAGCGCGCTCGACCTCTTTGACGTTCCTGGTTGCAAAGTGCACTGCTTTTAATAACTGTGTGTAGTCCAAGCAAGGCTCACGATGCGAAGCGTCGAGCATGCCGCCTAGCGAAATGACGTGCAGTTTCTTGTTCTTATCGCGATCAAAACGTTTCACTGCAAAAAACGATTCTTCTATCCCGCGGACATTGGCTGAGATTAGTCGGGATGGCGGCATATCGATTTTTGCTAGCGTAGCCATTTTTGCGTAGGCCAGTTCTATCCGCCCCATGCATGCGGGGTCTGTATTTTTTGAGCGGAACTTAACCATCCAATGGTCAAAATTTGCAGGAATCTTTTCAAACCCTGACATAACGGCACCTCCTCCATCGCTGCCTAGCGCAAGGGTTACCTTCGGGCGCGCTCCGCCCGGGGATCCGCCATGGATGGTTAGCGCTCGTAGCACCTCTTCTGCCGAGCCTTCTTGAACCAAAAGGGCATCTTCAGCTAATCCAGCTAGAGAGGGAGTCCCAGTATGTTCGTAGTTCTCTATAGTGGGTTTGAACTCTAAAGCGCCCATGGCGCGATTGCCAATGTAAGCCAGCCTATCTAGTGGAGTTATTTCATGAACGTCCCAGCCCAACTTGTTTTTCAAAGCGCGGTCCATGAGGAGCAAGCCCCACCCATCTGGAAGGGCGTCATTGAAAACGCCGTGCAAGCCATCGAAGGTGTTGTTGGTCGCTTTGAATGCCCCAGTTTTAAGTGCAAAACTAGGCGTAGGGGTGAGCGCAAAGCCAGACTGAATCCATTCTGGGTTGTATTCAAACCAAATCTGTCCCCGCTCTGTTTGGGCGAGGGTGCCAACAGCCAGGCCAGCCATAGATACTTGAAGCTCTTTCACATGTTTGGCTTTTGTATTCAACTGCGTCCCCTTGCTCTTTGTTTTTTTGTGATGTCTTTGATAGAAATGACATCTTTAGGCGC
>DDYJ01000108.1:3083-3290 GCA_002347905.1 Comamonadaceae bacterium UBA2237
AGTTGGTGCGTCAATGTTCTTATATGATGCTCTTATGCAAATTTTTCGCTCGTTATTACAACCATTTGCCCCAACTTTTTTGCGACTGACTAGCCTATTGGTGTGGGCGGTAGTGGCATACAGTGCGGTCGTTTTTGCGTTGCAATGGGGGGGTGGTGTGCCTGTTGACGCCGTGGTTGCTGGTTCTGAGCAAAAACAAGTTTTACC
>DDYJ01000044.1 GCA_002347905.1 Comamonadaceae bacterium UBA2237
TGCGCTTTGCCAGCCAAGCCCACTTGATCCAATAAGTGCATGGCACGTGCACCGATATCGTCGGTTTTGACGCGTGGCCCCAAGCTACCCACTAATACATTTTCTAAAACGGTTAGGCCAACAAAAGGCCGGCACAACTGAAATGTGCGTGCCACGCCCAAGCCCACGATGGCGTTAGAGCGCATTTCGCGCAAAGACTTGCCACGTAAAAGCACTTGGCCTTCGTCGGCAGGAATGAATCCTGTGAGCAAGTTAAACAGCGTTGTCTTGCCCGCACCGTTAGGCCCCAAGATGCCGACAATCTCACCCTCTTTCACGGTGATGTTGATGTCTTTCAACACATGCAAGCCACCAAAATGTTTGTCGAGGTGCTTGACCTCTAGTAGCGCGTGTGTCATGGGCGCTCCTTAGAGAAAAAATGTCGCAACTTGTTCCACGTAGGCGCGACGATGCCGTTGGGTAGGAAGAACAAAATAAAGATGAGTAGCAAGCTGTAGATCATCAGGCGCCACTCGCCAAAGTTACGCAAACCCTCGGTCATCAGCGTCAGCAACAAAGCACCGCCGACAGGGCCAAAAATAGTTCCCATGCCACCCACATAGACCATGGTGATGATGGTGATCGATGTCACTACCGCAAACAATTGCGGGCTCACTTGCAATTGGTAGTGCGCATACAAAGCGCCGCCTAAACCGGCAAAGGCTGCGCTGATGATGAGCGAGGCGATTTTGTAAGTGGTGATGGGCAAGCCAGCCGCAAGACAGGTGGCCTCGTCTCCGCGAATCGCGCGCAAGATCAAGCCCCAGCGTGAACGTGCCATCCAGGCAAGAAACAAGGTGATGGCGCCCAACAGCGAGAGCACAAACCAGTAGTAGTACAAAGGGTCTTTGATCAGCGGCGTGATGTCTTGTATGCCTTCTTCGCCGCCTGTGAATTCCCAAAAAATCAGCATCAAGCGTTGCATGATGACGGCGGCAGACAACATGGCTAGCGCAAAGTAGGGTCCCCGCAGTCGCAAAGTCGGAAAGCCCAAAATCAACCCAAAAAGCGAAGCTACGATCATGGATGCGGGCAGACTCCACCAAGGCCCTAACCCGAACTGCACATTCAAAAAACCTGCGGTGTAGGCGCCCACACCAATGAACAGCGAGTGGCCAAAGTTTTCACGCCCCGTCAGGCCAGACATAAAGTCCCAGCTCACCGACCAAATGCCATAGATGGCGGCTACGGTGAGCACGCCAATCAGGTATTTGCCGGGAAACAGCATGGGTAAGAAGCCCAAGACAGCCAAAGCCGCTAGACCCCCTGTCATGCTGATATTGTCTAAACCCCGAAATGCCTTCATGAAATCTACGGCCTCTTAAAACGCAGCGCGCTTGCCAAAAATGCCAGCAGGTCTAAACACCAGCATCAGCAAAGTGGCCAACACCGACACGATCTCGGTCCAGCTGCTTGAAATCAAATACGCCACGCAAGTCTCTGCGTAACCCAATAAAAATGCCGCAGCAATGCTGCCTGGAATAGAGCCCAAGCCACCGACCACCACAATCGCAAACGCTTTGACGATGGGTAGTAAATGCATCGAAGGCTGGACCGATAAAAACGGCCCTGCCATCACTCCAGCCAATGCAGCCAGCGCAGCAGAAATAGCCATCACCAGCGAAAAAATCTTGTCGCTAGGAATGCCCATGTACTTGGCTGCTTCAGGGTCCTGTGAGATCGCCAAGATGGCGCTGCCCAAGCGGGTGAACTGGATAAACACATACAGCGCACCAATCGCCACTGCAGCGACAGCCAGAGTGAGCAAGCGTTGGCCTGCTACATCTACGCCGCCTAAGTTGATTTTGGTGTCGACGAATGATGGGACGTTGCGGTACTCCGAGCCAAACACCAAGAACAGTGTTTGTTCAACAACCAAGGCAACCGCGAGCGAGATCATCAACACGCCTAACTGCGAATGACGCAGTGGGCGAATCAATACTTTCTCGACGACTACCCCGAATATGGCAACAAAGCCGATCGAGAGCAATGCCGCCGTCCACAAAGGCAAACCTGCGATCGACGTCAACACATAGGTGCCGTAAGCGCCTAGCGCATAAAACGATCCGTGGGCTAAGTTCAGGATGCGGGCCACCCCGAAGATCAGGGTGAAGCCGACGGCCAATAAGGCATAGATGGCGCTGGTAACAGCGCCATAGATCAGAATTTCCAATTTATTTCTTCATCCAAGGCGGCAAGATAAAGGTACCTGTACGCAATTCTTTGGGATAGATTACAGCGCGCTCGCCCTTGTCTTGCCACTGCGCGAAGATCAGATTCATCTTGCCTTTGCCGGTTTGCACATCGTGCATATCGTCAAAAGTGATTTCACCACCCACGCCTTCAAACTTGGTTTTTTCTAACTCTTTGATCACCTTGTCGGTGTCAAAGCTACCAGCACGTTTGACGGCTTCGGCATAGATATAGACCGAGTCATAGGCAAAGAATGCGGTGTACACGGGGTAGTTGGCGGAATTCTTTTTGAACTCGTCAAAGAACGGCACGGTCTTCTTGGTCAAAGGAGCGCGAACAGCAAAGTTGGCTGCAACTTCTGAAATTGCTTTGCCACCAATACGGCTGTAGAAATCGCCGTCCATGCTCTTTACGTCAATACCGCCATACGGCACAGGTACTTGTGCGTCGTGCCATTGCTTAGCAAACACGTCACTAGAAGCGTGTGATAGCACGACGATCATGTATTGCGCGCCGCTCGACTTGACCTTGGCAAGCAAGGGAGAAAAGTCAGAGGTTTGCGTGTCAAAAAGTTCGGTGAGCTTCACATCAGCACCCACGTCCTTGGCGCCTTTGGCCAAAACGGGAACTAAGTCTTGTACCCATTTGGCGTTTTCACCAACGATGGCGATGTTTTTGTAACCTAATTCGCCGATCACAAAGTTAGAGATGTAATCGACCAAGCTACGCGCTTGGTGCGCAGCGTTGATGGGGCCAACGCGGAAAATATATTTGTAGTTGTCGTAGTCTTGTTTGACTTTGGCTGTGATGGAAGGAGATGCGGCACCCACCCCCAAGTAAATCGTTTTGGCCGCCGAGATGTGTGGCAATTGCGCCAACGTCACGCCGCTGGTGTAGCCGCCGATCAGCAAGTCGACTTTTTCATCGGCCGTGAGTTTTTTGATCGCACTAATACCTGTCTCTGGGTTTTCGGTCTCGTCTGCAGCAACAAATTCAAACTTGCGTCCTAGCACGCCCCCCTTTTTGTTGATGTCGTCGACCGCCATTTTGACGGCGGTGAGCGTGTCGCGCCCGACTTGCAATTGCACCGAGGTGGGCACGCCAATGCGGATCGGCTTGGTGTTGGCGGCTTGTGCCAATGCTTGGGGGCTTGCCAGCACGCCTAAAAGCGCACCAAGCAGAGCGCTGGCCGTGGCTAGACGGCGCAACGAACGGAAATTTGTGGAATACGACATTGAGAGAGCTCCTAAAAACACAACATGTGAAATGCACACACACCAAAGAGACGAACTTAACGAAATAGACCGCATGTAGGCATGCCCACATGAGACTGAGCCATTTTTAGGACAAATGCGTGTGGCAGTAAGGGGGCATTACCCTAATGCCTAGTAGTTGCACCAACCCTTTTTTGTCGTGTGCGTGACTTTTTATGCCAAAGTGTTTTGAAAACGTACTGTAAAACTAGCGCCTGGGTTGGGTTTGCTTGGCGATGCATCTTGCACATTGACAGTTGCGCTGTGCAGTTGCGCAACTTCCATCACGATGGCTAAACCGAGTCCTGAGCCATCCACCTCGGTACCTAGTGCGCGGTAAAAGGGTTGGAAGATTTGTTCGCGCTCTGCGGCAGGAATACCTGGGCCTGAGTCCTCGACTTGCACTGCCACCACTTTGCCAGCGGTATCGCTGAGCACGCGCACAGTGATCACGCCTGGTGTTTCTGCGCTTGATGGTGTGTAGTTCATCGCGTTGTCTACCAAGTTGCGGATCAACTCTTTGAGCAATGTCGCGTTACCCAAAATCCGCACGCCGCGGCTGTCTGCGCTGACGCCCTCATAGCCCAGGTCAATGTGTTTTTCCATGGCGCGGGGCAGAGAGTCTTGTATGACGGACTGCGCAATTTCCACCATGTTGCAAGGCGCGCGTGCCACTGATGTGCTGCCGCTTTCAGCGCGCGCCAAAGACAGCAATTGGTTCACGGTGTGGGTCGCACGGATGCTGGCGCGGCCAATCAACTGCAAGGACTTTTTTAAATCTTGGGTGTCTGAGCCTTCGCGCTGCGCCAAATCTGCTTGCATCCGCAAACCTGCGAGCGGTGTTTTGAGCTGGTGGGCGGCGTCGGCTAAGAAACGTTTTTGCGTAGCGATCGAATCTTTGAGGCGAGTCAACAAATCATTGAACGACGCGACCAAGGGTGCAATTTCTTTAGGGACGTAATGGCCTTCGAGTGGGCTCAAGTCGTCGGGTTTGCGCTGTCGAATCCGCTCGCCCAAGGCGTTGAGCGGCTCAATGCCATGGCCTAGTGCCAGCCAAACCAATAGCACTACCAAAGGCAAGATGACGATTTGGGGCAGCAACACACCCTTGATAATTTCAGTTGCTAACACCGAACGCTTTTCTAGCGTTTCACCCACTTGGATGAGCACAGGCTTTGCGTTGGGCAGGCCTACCTTGACCCATATGTAGGCCACACGGATGTTGGCCCCGCGCAGTTTGTCGTCGCGGAGGTGCACATCACCAACGGTGGATTTGTCTTCGTCAGGCGGAGGAGGAAAGTCGCGGTCGCCGCTGACCAATTCAGCGCGCGTCCCAAGGACTTGGTAATAAATTGTGTCGGCATCGTCGGCGCGCAAAATTTCACGCGCGGGGGAGGGTAGGTTAAATAACAAACGCTGTTGGTCAGTTTTGACCAGTTGCGCCAAGGCTTTGACGTTGTGCTCCAGGCCGCGGTCAAAAGGGCGACCCGCAATACTTTCTGCCACCACCCAAGACAACATCACGCTCAAAGGCAACAGCAAAAGGAGGGGGGTGAGCATCCAATCCAGAATTTGCCCAAACAGCGATTTACGCCGCACCTTAAAGAGCTTCACCATGCTTGGGGGCGTCGCTTAATTGGGAATTTTTTCAAGGCAATAGCCCAAGCCACGTACAGTCGCAATGCGGATCGGGTCGCGCTCGATTTTTTTGCGCAAGCGGTGGATGTAGACCTCGATCGCGTTGTTGCTGACTTCTTCGCCCCATTCGCACAAGCGTTCCACCAACTGGTCTTTGCTGACCAAGCGACCTGCGCGTTGCAACAAAACTTCTAACAGTCCAAGTTCGCGCGCGGACAGTTCGACCATCTTGCCGTCGATGGTGGCGACGCGGCCTTGCTGGTCATAGACCAGTGGGCCGTGTTTGATGAGGGAGGTGGTGCCACCCATGCCGCGTCGCGTCAGGGCGCGCACGCGCGCTTCAAGCTCTTGCAAAGAAAACGGTTTGGCCATGTAGTCGTCAGCACCGTAGTCCAGGCCTTTGACGCGCTCTTCAACGCTGTCGGCGGCGGTCAATATCAATACGGGGATAGAGGAGCCCCGGGCGCGCAATCGTTTGAGAATTTCTAGGCCGTGCATTTGCGGCAGACCTAAGTCAAGTATCAGGAGGTCAAACTGGTCACTGGTCATCAGCGCGGCTTCGGCTTCGGTGCCGCTGGCGACGTGGTCAGCAGCAGAGCCCGCCGCACGCAAGGTGCGCAACAACCCGTCCGCGAGGACCAAGTCATCTTCTGCGATCAGTATGCGCATGGTCTTGTACTCCTGATGTTTTGTAGGCTTTTTATGTGAGCGATTTTAGGCTGGCGTAATCGCCTGCATAGGCTTCTAACCCTAAGCGCACCACGGTGGCAACGTCTGCGCCGACTTCTTGTTTGAACTCGGCTTCGGTTTGGGCCACGGCTTGCTCAAAGGCTTTGAGCCAGGCGAGGCCTGTCGGCGTGAAGACGATGCGTCTTGCGCGCGCGTCTTGTGGGTCGGGTGTGCGAACGACCAAGCCCCAGGCTTCGCATTGGGTGACGAGATCGCCCATCGCTTGTTTGGTCATGTTGGCGCTGGCGGCTAGGTCATTCAGGCGCGAGCCTTCAAGGCTGAGGTGGCGGGTGATGTGGATGTGGGCGGCGCTTACCTGGGCTCGGGCGGCTAGGTTGGAGAGGGCTAGGGGGACGTCTACGTTGTGGGCCATGAGGTAGAGGACACGGTCGTCGAATTTGCGCATGGCTGCGCCTAGGAGGCGGCCTAGGTGGGATTGGCGCCAGTCTTGGGGGGTGATGTGATCGCTTGGTTTTTTGTATGGTCTGGGGGGCATGCTTTCAGGCGTCTTTTTGGTTTCTGGTGGTAGGTGGGCGCTAAGGTGGTTTTTATGCATACGCGGCGAGCAGCGGGTACTTGTTGCGGCTCAGCGCTTCG
>DDYJ01000002.1 GCA_002347905.1 Comamonadaceae bacterium UBA2237
ATTGAGTGATTGTTTGACTTTGAATTCGAACGTGTAGCCCGCCAAGAAAGACGGCGGCGCAAGTCGGTAAAGCGCAGTAGTTGCAGGAATCAAAATGACATCTGCATCGCCCTGCGAAATTCGCCAAAGAGTCGCTAAGCGTTCGCTGATCAAATCTTGGTGTGGTGAAAAACTGTCGTAAGGCAGAGTTTCCCAATCAGGAAACAGCACACAACGCACTTCTGGCGCAAAGAAGGATATTTCGTCTTGCAGACGGTGTGCATCCGCAGCATCGGCAGTGACGATGGCGACTTGGGTCTTTTTGGATTTTTCTTGTATGCCCAATTTAGCAAGCCATAGCGCATCGGCTGAGCCAACAGGGCGATCAATGGCAAATCGTTTGCCGGTACTCAATGAAGGCAGTTGCATTGGGTTGATTCTAGAATGACACCATGTCTCGTCCTTCAGCAACAACGCATCCTATGTATGCATTGATTCCATGCGCAGGGACTGGCGCGCGTGCTGGCTCCGATGAACCCAAACAATACCGCGATGTCGCCGGTATACCGCTGGTGATCCATACCCTGCGTGCGTTCAACGCAATTTCGCGTATCAAACAAGGCTTAATCGTTGTGGCGCCCGATGACCAGGTGATGCAGGACTTGGTTCAAAAATTTAGTATTCCTCAATTCAAAGTGGCAGGGGTTGGTGGTGCACAGCGCTCAGATAGCGTGTTAGCCGGCCTCAACACCTTACTCGCGCTTGGAGCCAAACCAGAGGACTGGGTGTTGGTACATGACGCTGCACGTTGTTTGATCACACCCCTGCAAATCAATAGTTTGATTGACGCTGTGGCCGAAGACTCCGTGGGTGGACTTTTGGCGCAACCGTTGACTGACACCTTGAAGTCCGCAGAGCGCAATCGCGTAGGTTCCACCGTGAGTCGCGCCGACAAATGGCTGGCCCAAACCCCCCAAATGTTTCGCATTGGTCCCCTCAAGCGTGCCATTGAGCAGGCTGGTTCAGCTGTGACTGATGAATCCTCTGCGATGGAGTGGATGGGCTTACATCCTTTACTAGTGGCTTGCGATAGCCACAATTTCAAAGTGACTTACGCACAAGACTTTTCGCTAGCAGAGGCTATTTTTCACATGAGACACAAGCAATTGCATGGAAAACATTAAATTTCGAATTGGCGAGGGCTGGGATACACATGCGTTGGTGATCGGACGCCCTTTGGTCATCGGAGGTGTTCAAATTCCGCATACACATGGGCTACTAGGGCACTCTGACGCCGATGTATTGCTTCATGCGATTACGGATGCCTTGTTAGGCGCAGCTGCTTTAGGAGATATTGGCAAACTCTTTCCTGATACGGACGAGCAATTTAAGGGCGCTGACTCTTGGGTTCTTTTGCAAAAAGTCGGACATTTGCTAGCGAGTAACGGCTACAAAATAGCCAATATTGATGCGACCGTGGTTGCGCAAGCTCCCAAATTAGCTAGTTTTATTCCTGCGATGTGCGAGCGGGTTGCACTGGCACTAGACCTTAGCCCCAAGCAAGTCAACGTGAAAGCCAAAACGGCTGAAAAAATGGGGCCTGTAGGGGAGGGCCTGAGCATGGAAGCCAGAGCCGTTGTGCTAATTTATTGATTTTTAGGATGTAGAGCTACCAGGCCGTCCACGATCTCGCGAACAACCCGTTTTTGCTCGCATTTGAGCAATAAGTATTTAACGATAAGTTGTTGGTCAATGAGGTTGACGTTCTCTTCTGAAATATTTTTGTCGAGCGACTTAGATGGCGGCGTGCCAAACAACAAGCCCTCAGGTGAAATTTTGAGCCACTTGCACAGTATGAGTAACTTATCTTGCTTGGGAACAGAAACCCCCATTAACCAATTGCGTGCTGCGTGGGAAGTGATGCCGTCACCCCAATAACGTAAGTTGAATTCGTTAGCAACAACGGTTGCGGAGGGGCGAATGCCAGCTTCTTTAAGAGCAGTTCGAAGGCGTTCTGCGAACTTAGAAGTTTCTTTGGTGAGAGGGTTGCGTTTCATTCCGCTAAGTTAACATTTGTTTTACCTTTATGATTAATTATAGGTTAAAAATTTATTAATTGAGTATTTAATTATTACTGTGCTGCCCAGCCACCGTCCATATTCCATGCAACTCCACGCACATTATTTGCGGCATGGGAGCACATAAATACAGCTAGCGCACCCAGTTCTTCAGGCGTTGTGAATTGCATAGAGGGTTCTTTCTCACCAAGCAAAAGCTTGATGGCCTCTTCATTAGAAATTTTTAATGCTGCTGCTTTGGCATCGACTTGTTTTTGAACCAAAGGTGTAAGAACCCACCCTGGGCAAATCGCATTACAGGTCACGCCGGTGGTGGCGTTTTCTAGAGCTGTCACTTTGGTTAATCCCACAATGCCGTGTTTAGCAGCGACATAGGCAGATTTTTGCGCCGATGCGACTAAACCATGCACAGAGGCGATGTTGATAATGCGCCCCCAATTTTTTTGCTGCATGTATGGAATGGCTAATCGAGACGTGTGAAATGCGCTGGTGAGGTTGATAGCGATGATGGCGTCCCATTTTTCAACTGGAAAGCTCTCTACAGAGGCGACATGCTGAATGCCAGCGTTGTTCACCAAAATATCTACGCCACCAAATTGGCTTTTAGCAAACTCCATCATGTCTTGGATATCGCTCGCCTTGCTCATGTCAGCAGCATGGTGAACAACTTTGACATTACAGGCTTCTATTTCTGCTTTGGGGCCTGCAACATCACCAAAGCCATTCATGACTATATTGGCGCCTTCTTTTGCAAGCGCAATCGCTATTCCTAATCCAATACCGCTAGTCGAACCTGTGACCAACGCTGTTTTGCCTTCAAGTTGTAATTGAGACATTTTTAGATCCCTTATTGAAAATAATAAATAACATGTGACATTATGAGGTTTTCGAATTTAAGCACTTGAAATGGACGACGGGTTTTTACAAAAAGCTAGAAATTTCGCCCAGCCGCTTTTAGAGGGAAGTGCCTTTGAAAGCGGTGAGGATGTGCTCGTGCATGCCGATGCAATGGTCAGCATGCTCGCCGAAATGGGTGACTCGCAAGAGATGCAAGCTGCTTGCTATTTGGTCTATGCATGCGATCACCTTGCAAAACCCGAAGATGTCATCGGTAAGGCTTTTGGCGCAAGTTTGGCTGCTTTGGCAATGGAAACATCTAGGCTGATTCGCATTCAAAGGCAAGCACGTCTTTCTGTAGCAGAAGATGTTCAAGCTGATCTGGGTGTGGAAAATGTTCGCAAAATGCTGCTCGCGTTTTCACGTGATTTACGTGTAGTGATGCTGCGGTTGGCATCAAGACTACAAACCTTGCGGNNATTACGCGGTGGTGAAAAAGCCGTTACCAAGTGGTTTGGCGCAAGAGTCCTTGCAAGTTTTTGCGCCTTTAGCTAACCGCTTAGGTATTTGGCAAATGAAATGGGAGTTGGAAGATCTCTCCTTCAGATTCACCGAGCCTGAAGCCTATCGGCAAGTTGCGCAATGGTTAGATGAGAAACGCGCGGAGCGTGAGAGTTACATCGCTGCGACCTGCGCATCCATTGCGCAAGGATTAAA
>DDYJ01000157.1:0-5492 GCA_002347905.1 Comamonadaceae bacterium UBA2237
GCAGACATCATGCAAGCCCAACGTGATTTGCTCATCAACGACGTGATCCACTTGATGGAGCGCCATTTTGATGGGGCTGAACTCGGTGGCGTAGTGAATGAGATCGATAAGCTGTTTGCCGAGCGGTTCGACGATTTGGTCAAATCATTAGATCTTGGACGCCCCCCGCGTGGCTCGGGTGGAAACGGTAATGGTGGACACGGGGGTCATGGTGGACGTAAACCTCGCCATCTGCATTAAAAAGTAGGTGTGTTCTCCAAAAAATAAAAGCGCCAAAGGCGCTTTTATTTTTAGTGCCAAAGACGACGCAAGCAGATTAGCTAGCAGAGACGCCAATCCCTTTGAATTCGCCCGTAGCGATACGTTTTTGCCATTCGGCAGGCCCAGTGATATGGGCACTGGTTCCGCCTGAATCCACGGCGACTGTGACTGGCATATCGACGACGTCAAACTCATAAATGGCCTCCATGCCGAGATCGGCAAAACCGACTACTTTTGCGTGCTTGATCGCTTTAGATACTAGGTAGGCTGCACCGCCAACCGCCATCAAATAGGCCGATTGGTGTTTCTTGATGGCGTCGACGGCAGTGGGGCCGCGTTCGGCTTTGCCGACCATCGAAATCAACCCAGTCTGCGCCAGCATCATCTCGGTGAACTTGTCCATACGCGTGGCAGTGGTGGGACCTGCCGGTCCGACAGCCTCGTTACCAACGGGGTCGACGGGGCCGACGTAGTAAATCACGCGGTTGGTGAAGTCCACAGGCAACTTTTCGCCTTTGGCTAACATGTCTTGGATGCGCTTGTGCGCGGCGTCTCGGCCAGTAAGCATCTTGCCGTTGAGCAAAAGCGTTTGGCCGGGTTTCCAACTGGCGACTTCTGCTTTGGTGAGTGTGTTGAGATCGACCCGCTTGCTCTTTTGCGTGTCAGCAGACCAATTAACGTTCGGCCAGAGGTCGAGCGAGGGCGGGTCTAGGTATACAGGGCCCGAGCCATCCATCACGAAATGCGCATGGCGGGTAGCGGCGCAGTTTGGAATCATGGCGACGGGCTTGCTTGCAGCGTGGGTGGGGTACATCTTGATCTTGACGTCGAGCACGGTCGTCAAACCGCCCAAGCCTTGCGCGCCAATGCCCAACGCGTTGACCTTGTGGTAGAGCTCCAAACGCAAGTCTTCGACCTGTGTCAACACGCCACCCTTGCTAGATTTCTCAAGCAGTTGGTACATGTCGAGGTCGTCCATCAAGCTTTCTTTGGCGAGCAAGACCGCTTTTTCAGCGGTGCCGCCAATGCCTATGCCCAACATACCTGGGGGGCACCAACCCGCGCCCATGGTGGGCACCGTTTTGAGCACCCAATCGACCACGCTGTCGCTGGGGTTCAACATGATCATCTTGGATTTGTTTTCGCTACCGCCGCCTTTGGCTGCGACGATGATGTCCAAGGTATTGCCAGGAACGATTTGCGTGAAGATCACGGCAGGCGTGTTGTCTTTGGTATTTTTGCGGGCGAATTGTGGGTCGTCCACGACCGACGCGCGCAAGGTGTTGTCAGGATGGTTGTAGCCGCGGCGCACGCCTTCGTTGATGGCGTCTTCTAAGCCCGAAGAGAAACCTTCGAAACGCACATCCATTCCGACCTTTAAAAACACGTTGACGATGCCGGTGTCTTGGCACATTGGGCGATGTCCAGTCGCGCTCATCTTGCTATTGGTCAAGATTTGGGCAATCGCGTCTTTAGCGGCAGGACTTTGCTCGCGGGCATAGGCGCTGGCTAAATGTGAGATGTAGTCGGCTGGGTGGTAGTAGCTGATGTACTGCAGAGCAGCAGCAACGGATTCGATCAGGTCGTTTTGGCGGATGGTGGTCATGGTGTTAGAAGTTAGCAGGCGAGAAAGTGGGCTGGGGAGGAAGTGTGCTGGGCAGGAAGTGAAAAATGGTCTGGAAAATAGAAGTGATTAGTTTCTGGAAAAGTCTAATCAATACGTCAACGCAAGCTCAATACCCAGGCAGCTAATTTTTGGGCTTCGGCTTCGCTAACCTGGGGATTGGCCGGCATGGGAACAACACCCCACACGCCAGCGCCGCCTTTTTGAATTTTGGTGGTCAACGCGGCAAGCGCCAGCGGTTCATTGGCATAGCGCTTAGCGATTTCTTTGAAGGCGGGACCTACCACCTTTCTGTCGGGGTGGTGGCATGCCATGCAATTTTTCGCGGTGGCTAATGCCATATCGGCCCAGCAAGAAGGAGCCACAAGCACCATGTTCAACAAGGCAAAGGCGAGAAGAAGCTTTCGAAGTTTCATGGTCAGTAGTAACCGCGCATCAATAGTGATCTAAAACTGCGCCTTTGCTGGCACTAGATGCGTTGAACGCAAACTTGGCTTGGACACCGCGGTTGTATCGCGGAGCAGGTGCTTTCCAGCCCACTTTGCGTTGGGCCAATTCTGCGTCAGTCACATTCAGTTGCAAGAGAAGTTGGCGTGCGTCGATCGTGATGGAGTCGCCTTCATGGATGAAGGCAATGTTGCCGCCAGCTGCCGCTTCAGGGGCAACGTGTCCCACCACCATGCCCCAAGTGCCACCGGAGAAACGTCCGTCGGTGATCAAACCCACGCTTTCGCCCAAACCAGCACCGATCAAGGCGCCAGTAGGAGCCAGCATTTCAGGCATTCCGGGTCCACCTTTGGGACCGAGATAGCGCAAGACCATGACATCGCCAGCTTTGATCTTGCCGTCCAAGATGGCTTTGAGCGCAGATTGCTCATCATCAAATACGCGGGCTGGGCCAGTGATGACAGGGTTTTTCAAGCCAGTGATTTTGGCGACCGAGCCTTCAGGTGAAAGGTTGCCTTTGAGAATCGCCAAATGGCCTTGCGCGTACATAGGCTTGTCAATAGTTCGGATGACGTCTTGGTCAGCGCGTGGCATGTCAGGAATGTTGGCTAAGTTTTCGGCCACGGTTTTGCCAGTGATGGTCATGCAGTCGCCATGCAGCAAGCCAGCTTTGAGCAAAATCTTCATGACTTGTGGAATGCCGCCAGCGCGGTGTAAGTCGACAGCTAAATATTTACCGCTGGGTTTGAGGTCACAAATGACAGGCACTTTTTTGCGCATACGCTCAAAGTCGTCGATTGTCCAATCGACTTGCGCTGCATGCGCAATGGCAAGGTAATGCAACACTGCGTTGGTGGAGCCACCTGTTGCCATGATCACGGCAACAGCGTTTTCCAAAGATTTCTTGGTGACGATGTCACGCGGTTTGATGTCTTTTTTGATCGCTTCGATCAAGACCTTGGCTGACTCCTTGGCAGAATTTTGCGTCTCGTCGTGCGGGTTGGCCATTGTGGAAGAAAAGGGCAGTGACATGCCCAAGGCTTCAAAAGAAGAGGACATGGTGTTGGCCGTGTACATGCCGCCGCAAGATCCCGTGCCTGGTATGGCGCGCATTTCAATCTCACGCAAATCAGCGTCACTCAGTTTGCCGGCTGAGTTTTCACCCACTGCCTCGAACACGCTCACGATGTTGAGGTCTTTGCCTTTGTAGGAGCCGGGAAGTATGGTGCCGCCGTAGACGTAAATCGCAGGCACATTGGCGCGCAAGATGCCCATCATGCCGCCGGGCATGTTTTTGTCGCATCCGCCGACGACCAACACGCCGTCCATCCATTGGCCTTGCACGCAGGTCTCGATGCAGTCAGAGATCACTTCGCGGCTGACCAAGGAATACTTCATGCCTTCGGTGCCCATGGCCATGCCATCAGAAATGGTGGGAGTGCCGAAAATTTGGGCATTGCCGCCGGCTTCTTCAATACCGGCCACCGCGGCATCGGCTAGTTTTTGTAAGCCACTGTTACAAGGGGTGATGGTGCTGTGTCCGTTGGCCACGCCCACCATAGGTTTGACAAAGTCGCCTTCTTGGTAGCCCATGGCGTAATACATCGAACGATTGGGCGCGCGCGATTTGCCTTCGGTGATGTTGGCGGAACGGCGGTTGATTTTGAGAGGTGAAGTGGCCATGGTGAAGTGCTCAATCTGACAAAAACGCTTAGTTTAGCCCCCTCAGCAGAGCCTTTGTGGGGCAGAGTCGCCTATGCAAACCTCGCGCACAATGGCGAACATGTTGATGCATCCCCAATTTGATCCCGTTGCTTTGCAACTCGGGCCTGTCGCCATCCACTGGTATGGCATCACCTATTTAGTAGCTTTTGCCCTTTTCCTCCTTTTAGCGAAACGCCGTTTACAACACGCGCCCTATGCAGACTGGGTAGCGCAAGGTAAGTGGTCCGTTCAAGACGTTGACGATTTGCTGACTTACGGGGTGATGGGCGTGGTTTTGGGCGGGCGCGTGGGTTATTGCCTTTTTTACAAACTGCCTTATTACGCAGAGCACACCATAGAGGTGTTTTACGTCTGGCAAGGTGGCATGAGTTTTCATGGTGGCATGTTGGGCGTGATTGCGGCGATGGCGCTGTTTGCTTGGCAGCGTAAACGCCCCTGGTTGGCGGTGACTGATTTCATCGCGCCTTGTGTGCCAACTGGATTGGCAGCGGGTCGTGTAGGCAATTTCATTAACGGTGAGTTGTGGGGCAGGGCGGCGGACCCTGATTTACCGTGGGCGATGGTGTTTCCACAAAGTGGCGCACTTTTGGCTCGCCACCCTTCTCAGGTTTATCAGTTTTTAGGTGAGGGCTTGTTGTTGTTTGTGGTGATGTGGTTTTATGCCAAAAAGCCTAGGCCAGTAGGCGCAGTTTCGGGTGTGTTTTTGATGGGATATGGTTTGATGCGTTTTATGGCGGAATACTTCCGAGAGCCAGATGCCCATTTGGGGCTTTTGGCCTTAGGGCTGAGCATGGGGCAGTGGTTATGCGTTCCCATGGTGGCGATAGGTACTTGGATGTGGGCGGCGATTGTGTTACAAAACAGTGAAATGTCCAATAAGCCACACGAATGAACGCAACCAACTGGCTCAGTAGCAAACTCAATTTGTTGCGTAACTCCGCGCCAGCAAGCGTTCCCCCTGAAGAAGTTGCGCGATCTACGCGAGAGCGCCTGGACGCCACCGTTCGCAAACAAAAAGAGGCGCTGTCGCCCCGTTCCTTGCGGCGCACGCTTTTGTTGCTGCAATCTGTGGTCGACTCCAAAGTCAGCGAGGTAGAGGGCGGACGTCGCGCCAAAGCCCTTGCAGATTGGTACGCCAAAGCCGAAACCAGTGAACGACAGGATTTGTGGTTGCTGATCAGCGAGCAATTTGGTCCTGACCCCGCAAAAGTCCGCGCCGCCAGGGATGATTACGACGCCGCGCTTGGCACTGCCGACGAGGGTGCTGCTGAAATACGGCTCCGACGAGCCCTGGTCTCGCCACGTACCCGATTGCTGCAACGCTTTGCCGCCTATCCAGGCGGCATGCGGTTTTTGGTGGACTTGCGCGCAGAGATGCTGCCGCACATCAAAGGCAATAAGCGCTTGCTGGCGCTAGACGCCGAGTTGGAAAACC
>DDYJ01000157.1:5505-13784 GCA_002347905.1 Comamonadaceae bacterium UBA2237
GCCTTTTTGGAGTTGCGCACCATCAGTTGGGACTCACCCGCTTCCTTGATTGAAAAGCTGATCAAGTACGAAGCGGTGCACGATATTCGCAGTTGGGCTGATCTCAAAAACCGCTTGGATAGCGACCGCCGGTGCTACGGGTTCTTTCACCCCAGTTTGCCGAATGAACCGTTGATATTCGTAGAGGTCGCTTTGCTCGACGAGATGGCTGACAACATCATGCCGCTGTTGGACGAGACCGCTGCCAACGCGGACTTACACAAAGCCTCTGTCGCTATTTTTTATTCCATCAGCACGACACAAACTGGCTTGCGTGGTGTGAGCTTTGGCGACTCTTTGATCAAAAGGGTGGTTGAAACCCTGCGCTCTGAATTCCCTAAGCTCAAAACCTTTGCGACCTTGTCTCCTATTCCCGGATTGCGGACGTGGTTGGCTAAAAATTTAGAGTCACTGCTTGAAAAACTCTCTGATAAAGAACTGTCCCAACTAGGTCGTGCCCTGAGTTTTGAGCCACCGTCCTCCATCCACGTGCTTGCAGCCTTGGAGCAGCCTGACTTGTTGGCAAGCCTTTCTGCCAAATCACCCTTGCGTGAATTTTTAACCCGATGCGCAGCCCAGTATTTGGGGCGTGCCAAAGAAGGCGATATGGTGATGGACCCTGTCGCGCGCTTCCATTTGGGAAATGGCGCACGCATTGAGCGCATTAATTTTTATGCGGATCCTTCGGCCAAAGGACTTAGACAGGCCTACGGCATGATGGTGAATTATTTATACGATCTAAAACGCATCGATAAACACCGTAAACAGTTAGAGTCAGGGGAGGTTCCTGCCTCTAGCCAAGTGGAGGATTTATATTTCGGCACTTGATGTGCATGACAAAAACCAAAAATGGAGACACCACCATGAGCAACACTTTTTCAAATACACGCCGCCAATGGCTAGGGCTTTCTGCCGCAGCATTAGCAAGCCTTGGGTTTGACCTCCATGCCGAACCTGGATGGCCCAACAAACCTGTCAACCTCATCGTTCCTTTTCCCGCGGGCGGGGGGACGGATGCATTTGCCAGGCCTTTCTCCGCGCAGTTTTCCAAACTGACAGGCAAAACACTGGTGATTGATAACCGTGGTGGTGCAGGCGGTAACTTAGGTGCTGGCGTTGCAGCAAAAGCTGCTCCAGACGGCTACACCTTATTTATGGGTGCTGTTCACCACTCGATTGCTCCATCGATGTATCCCAAACTCGACTACGACTTGGAGCGAGATTTCATTGCGCTAGCCATCGTAGCTAGCGTACCGCACGTTCTGGTGGTCAATCCTAAAAATATGCCTGTCGCTGACTTCAAAGGATTTTTGGAGCAAGTGAAATCTACGCCTGGGCGTTTTAATTATGGCTCTGCAGGTGGTGGCACATCGCACCATTTGGCAGGTGAGTTATTCAAGCTCCAAAGCAAAACATTCATCACCCACATTCCTTACCGTGGTTCGGGTCCAGCGCTACAAGACTTGATCGCGGGCAATGTCGACATGATGTTTGACGGACTGGGTTCTTCAGCGCAACACATCAAAGGCGGGCGTATCAAAGCATTGATGGTGTCAGGTAATAAACGCAACCCGGCTTTTCCGGATATCCCCTGCGCAGCAGAGTTGGGCTTGCCGGACTACAACGTCACAACGTGGTATGGCTTGTGGGCGCCTAAAGGTACGCCAACTGATGTGCAAGCGCGTGTCATTGAAGAAGTGCGTAAAGCCGCAGCCACTGACGATATCAAAAATAGTTGGGCGAATAACGGAGCGGAGTTCCCCAACTTGACTGGCCCACAGTTTGGCTCTTTTGACCAGCGAAATCAAAAAATGGGCGGTCGTGGTCAAAGCCTCTGGTGCCAAGTTAGATTAAAAGTTAATTCAGTTTTAGTGTGAGACGATGAACCACAACCTGTATGCGGCGCTGCGCGCCCAGTTTCCCAGTAACTTAGACACCACTGCCGTTGAAACCGATGATGGCTTGCATTACAGCTGGCGCGACTTAGAACGCGCCAGTGCGATGTTGGCGAACTTACTGGAAGGCTTGAATATTCCAAAAGGCGCTCGTGTTGCGGTTCAAGTAGAAAAGTCAGTCGAAGCCATGATGCTCTATCTCGCCACCTTGCGAGCTGGCTATGTTTTTCTGCCGCTCAATACGGCTTACCAAAGCGCAGAAATTCAATACTTCATTGAAAACGCTGAACCTGCGGTTGTGGTGTGTAGCAGCGCCAACTTTGGATGGGTGAGCAAAATCGCTTTCAAATCAGGCACGCAATACGTTTTTACTTTGAATGACAACAGAACAGGCAGTTTGCTTGATCGTGCTTTGCATTGTTCAGACAAACATGCGGTAGTTCAAAATGCGGCGGACGATATGGCTGCAATTTTGTACACCAGCGGTACAACCGGTCGCAGCAAAGGTGCGATGTTGTCGCACGGCAATTTGCTCAGCAACGCCCAAACCCTTAAAACCTACTGGGGCTGGCGTTCAGGCGATGTGTTGATCCACGCTTTGCCCATCTTCCACGTGCATGGATTATTTGTAGCCATCCACGGCGCATTGCTCAACGGCAGCAAGATGATTTGGATGTCAAAGTTTGACCCCAAGTTTGTCATTCAAAAAATGCCCGAAGCCACCGTGTTTATGGGTGTACCCACTTTGTATGTGCGTATGCTGGCAGAACCCACGCTGACTAAACAACAAGCCTCGCGAATGCGATTGTTCGTCGCAGGTTCTGCGCCATTGTTAATAGAGACCTTCAAAGAATGGCAAGTTCGGACTGGCCACACCATCTTAGAGCGCTACGGCATGAGCGAAACCGTCATGCTCACGTCCAACCCCTACGCGGCAGATGCTCGCCATTCTGGTCAAGATGAAAGACGCGGCGGAACCGTTGGGTTTTCGTTGCCAGGTGTCCAGTTGCGCGTGCACAGCGATGATGGCGTGGAGTTACCAGTCGGTGAAATTGGCGGCATACAAGTCAAAGGCCCCAATGTGTTTTCAGGTTACTGGCGGATGCCTGAAAAGACCAAAGAAGAATTCACCTCAGATGGTTTCTTTAAAACAGGAGACGTTGGAAAGATCGATGAACGCGGTTATGTGGTCATCGTTGGACGTAGCAAAGACTTGATCATCAGTGGTGGATATAACGTCTATCCTGCTGAGATTGAAGGCTATATCAACGATATGCCTGGGGTCGCTGAAAGCGCATTGGTAGGTGTTCCGCATCCGGATTTTGGTGAAGTAGGTGTGGCAGTGGTGATCGCCAAGCCTGGCGCCACTGTTTCTGGGGACGCAGTGATTACTGCTTTGAAGTCGCAGTTGGCTAACTTTAAGATTCCCAAGAAGTGTTTTGTTGTGGACGCTTTGCCGCGTAATACGATGGGCAAGGTTCAGAAGAATTTATTGCGCGATCAATATAAGGCGCTTTTCTGATTACTGACTACTCGTCTTGGCTGCGGGTAGTTATACCGCTTCAACCCGCTGAGTAATATGCGCTAAAGCCTCTTCCACTTGGTCGATCAAAATCAAGCAAAGATCCCCCTGATTCAACCGCTCCATCGCCTTATCGATCGCCAAAAACTCGCCATAAATCTCATCCACTTGGCGCGTACGTTTGGCACCTTCTAATCCTTGGCGCAGTAGCTTGAGGACTTCGCCATCCACGCGGCCACGTTGGCAGGCGTCTTGGTAGAGAACCACTTCATCGAATGCGTCACCAATGATGCGGGTTTGCTCACGGATATCGTCGTCGCGTCTGTCTCCTGCACCGCTGATGACTACGCTGCGTCTTTGCGCAGGTAGGTTGGTGACGGCTTGTACCAATGCTTTGATGGCGTCGGGGTTGTGTCCGTAGTCAGCGATGACTGTTGCGCCTTTGTAGTCAAAGACATTGAAACGACCTGGCACGCCCTGGATGTCACTGACAAAGGTGGCGAGTCCTTTACAGATGGTTTCCCATGGAATGTGGATTGCCCAAGCTGCAGCAATGGACGCCATGGCGTTTTCTATTTGGAAGGCGATGGCACCGCTTCGTGTGACTGGCACTTCGGACAAAGGGATGCGAACAGACTGCGGGCCTTGCATCGCAACGATATGGTCGTCTTCGACAAATAGCACGCACTTGCCTTGGGCACGGTGGGTGGCGATGATGGGATGGTGATTGTCTAGACCAAAGAAGATCACTTCGCCTGCGCAGTTGGAAGCCATGCGCGCAACGAGGGGGTCTGTGGCGTTGAGCACAGCAGTGCCAGACGCGGCAACGTTTTGCACGATCACGCGTTTGAGGACGGCTAAATCTTCTACTGTCGATATGTAGTTCAAGCCTAAGTGGTCGCCCATTCCAATGTTGGTGACAACTGCCACTTGGCAGCGGTCAAAGGCCAAGCCTTCGCGCAGCATGCCACCGCGTGCGGTTTCTAGCACGGCGGCATCTACGTCGGGGTGTGCGAGTACATTACGCGCGCTACGGGGGCCGCTGCAGTCTCCGCTATCGGTTTGTCTGCCATTGACATAGACACCATCGGTGTTGGTCATGCCCACGCGCAGTCCATGCGTGCGTAACAAATGGGAAGTAAGGCGAACGGTGGTGGTTTTCCCATTGGTGCCGGTGACAGCAATAACCGGCACGCGTCCGTCTTCGCCATTGGGAAACATGGTGGATATAACGGCTTCACCTACATCACGGCCTTTGCCAAACGATGGACTCAGGTGCATACGCAGTCCAGGTGCTGCATTGACTTCTACGACGCCTCCGCTTTGCTCTTCCAGAGGGTGCAAAACGGACTCACAGACTACATCAACGCCACAAATGTCGAGTCCCACCATTTGCGCTGCTGCAATCGCACGCGCAGCAACCTCGGGATGCACGTCGTCGGTGACGTCAGTGGCCGTTCCGCCTGTCGAAAGATTGGCGTTATTGCGCAAGATCACACGGGTGCCTTTTGCAGGCACAGAGTTTTCGTCTAGGCCTTGTTCTTTGAGTCGGTTTTTGGCGATGTCGTCTAAACGAATTTTGGTGAGTGAGGTGGCATGGCCTTCACCACGGCGGGGATCTGCGTTAACGAGTTCCACCAATTCACGCACAGTGTTTTTACCGTTGCCAATGACCAAGGGTGGGTCACGTCTTGCAGCGGCAACTAATTTATTTCCAACTACCAACAAACGGAAATCGCTGCCTGGAAGGTAACGCTCAACCAGCACGTCATCTCTGAAAGACACCGCTGTGTTGTAGGCTGTCATCACACCTTCTTTCGTAGAGATGTTGACGCTAATGCCTTTGCCTTGGTTGCCATCGCGCGGTTTAATGACTACGGGTAAACCAATTTCTTGGGCTGCAGCCCACGCATCTTCTGCGCTGGTGACGGGGCGGCCTAGTGGCACGGGTACACCTGCTGCATGCAAGAGTTTTTTGGTGAGTTCTTTGTCTTGCGCAATGGACTCGGCGATGGCACTGGTGGCATCAATTTCAGCGGCTTGGATGCGGCGCTGTTTACTACCCCAGCCCAATTGCACAAGGGAACCTTCGGTCAAGCGGCGGAAAGGAATGCCTCGTGCGATAGCTGCATTGACGATAGAGCCTGTAGAGGGTCCGAGTCGAATGTCTTCGTCAAGGTTGCGCAATTGGTCGATGGCAGCTTCCACATCGAACTCGCCATGGGCAGCTGCGGCAACGCATAAATCTCTGGCTAGTTGGATGGCGAGGCAACCGACTTCTTCTTCAGAGTATTCGACAGCAACTTGGTACAAGCCATTTTCATTGGTTGCAGTAGTCCGGCTGAAAGTTACCGGACATCCTGCTTGGATTTGCAAATGCAATGTGGTGGCTTCAATGGCATGTGCCATGCTCAAAGGCACCTTGCGGTCTGTGGGGTTGAGTTGGCCTAAGCCTGGAAACAAGTTGCGCAAATGCGTTTCAAAATCAGCGTGTGCGCTGAGGTCTAATTCTTTGCCCTCGCAACGCACCAATGCTTCAATGGCCGTATGGCGTGTCCAAAGGTTAGGGCCGCGTAATGCGCGAATGCGTGAAACTTCCATTAGCCATTCATCCTTACCAGATCTTGTACGACCTGATCATGTTTTTGTCCAAAATTTTTCAATCCAGCACGAATCAAAAGTGGTGTGATGCCTAGGGACCAACCCGTTGCTACGGCTGCCAGTAAGGTGTTGATATGCAAGCCTTGTTTGAGCAAGCGCGCAATCAAATCCATGTCGAGATGGAAGAGGGGGGTCTCTTGATCACCTCGCGCGAGGGTCACAAAGCCCTCTTGGCAATACACCGCGCGTCCGCCTTGTTGGCGATGCGCTGTCAAGTGTGTGTTGTTAGCGTCTTGTGCATAAAACAGCACTTCGCCGTCGCTCAGTTCTGCCAACCCAACTACGGCATCGTCTTGGGCGTTTAAAACCGATGCGCCTTCAGGCAGGACTAAATCTACCTGTGTGCGAATCACTGTTCGCATTTGGTCTGGGGTTTGTATATCGTGCTGGTCGATCAAGGTTTGTGTTGTTTCTGGCATGTCGGTGACCACGCCAACTTGGCATCGGTCGTAAGCCAAACCCTCTTCCAGAATATGCAAAGGCGTGGTTTCGAATACAGCCGCATCGAGGGCGCGGTTGATCAAAAGACGTTCACTGTCTTCAAAACCGCGCGCATCATGTTTGCCTAGATGGTGCTGGTTCATATACAAACCATCTTTACAAGCCAAACCAGTACGGTGACCTGATAAGTGCAGCAACCACGCAACCAGTTGCGCAAGTTCTGTTGTTTGTTCTGTGCCCACGATGCCAACGACGGGGATGCGACCAGAGTCGTTCGGGCCAAATAAATGGTCAACGATAGCTTTGCCAACAGGGCGAGGTTGGCCTACTGCTGGTTTCACATGCATGAGTAGACCGGGACCGGCATTGACCTCGATCACAGCGCCGCGTGTTTCATGTAAGGGGCGGCCAATGTCTTCCGTCACGATGTCAATGCCTGCAATGTCTAGCCCAATCACGCGCGCAGCCAAGGTGGCCGCGGCAGCAACATCGGGATGCACTTTGTCCGTCACATCCACATTAAGATTGCCATTGCGCTGCACCACCACGGCGCGGTCTTTTTCGACAATGCTGTGGGGTTCGAGGCCCTGGCGTTGAATTTCTAACAAAGTCATCTCGCCACGCGATGAGTTTGAGAATTTGATGACGTCCAGCGGGAATGTCTCTGACTCGCCGCGGCGTGGGTCTGTGTTGATTTGGGATTCGATCAATTGTTCGACCGTGGACGTACCGTCGCCCACTACGAAAGCGGTTTCACCTTGGGTTGCAGCGACAACGCGGTCTCCCACTACCAATACGCGGTGTTCTTCGCCTTTGACATAGCGTTCGATCAAAATCGGTACGTTCTCGTTCGAACCAGACCAGCCTGCACCTACAGTGTTGGCCGCCAACCAAGCTGCGCGCACGGCAGCCTCGGTATCCACATTCAAAGAAACGCCGCGTCCGCGGTTACCGTCAGCGGGCTTGATCGCGACTGGTAAACCTATGTCTTGTGAAGCTTCCCACGCTTGGTCTGCGGTCGTGACGATGCGACCCTCTGGAACAGGAATGCCGCATTGGGTGAGTAGGCGTTTGGTGAGATCTTTGTCACTTGAAATGCTTTCCGCAATTGCGCTGGTACGGTCAGTTTCTGCGGTCCAAATGCGGCGTTGGCGTGAGCCATAGCCAAGCTGCACCAAATTACCCTCGGTCAACCGAATGAACGGTGTTTTGCGTTCCATTGCTGCGTCAACAATGCACGCAGTACTGGGTCCTAAGCACAGCACATCGACGATGGCTTTGAGTTCATCGACAGTGGCCTTGACATCAAATGGCACGTTGTTCGCTGCAGACATCACCAATCGGTGGGCTGCTTTGAAACTCGCGCGTCCTAGTGCTTCGTGTTCTGTGCGAAACACCACTTTGTAGACGCCCCGTTTGCTGATCTCGCGCGCCTTACCAAACTCGGCGCGCGCACCTGCTAGCAACTGCAGTTCAATAGAGACGTGTTCAATGATGTGGCCCATCCAGGTGCCACCGACCAAGCGGGTTAGGAATCCGCCACGGTGGCCCACACCACAGTGGTGCTCGACCAAGCCGGGCAACCAAGCATTGATGCGGTCATTGAAACCTTCGATGGAATTGGATGGATGGTCTTCCATCTCGCCTAAATCAATCAAGGCTTCGATGATTGGGCGGTAAGTCCAAATATTGGGGCCGCGCAAATAATTGACGCGCAGGAT
>DDYJ01000157.1:13809-16701 GCA_002347905.1 Comamonadaceae bacterium UBA2237
TACGATGTTGCGTGCAACAAGTTCAGGCTCCTGCTTCTTGTTCACCGACCTTCGTTTGTTACCAAACGATTTAGGCCGGAAACTTTATAAGAATGAATGCATCTCTTTCGGCTTATGCCAACTTTATGTTGCCTTCTCAATGGAAGGCCGCAGTGTCGGCACATCTCTCACCCAATGAAAACGTTTTAGCTTGGCTAGAAGTTGACTTAGATGCGCAATTACGGTTCACCAAAGGACTGTTAATTGTGACAGACCAGCGCATTCTTTCGGCAAATCCTGCAGCCGCTGGGCTTGTATGGCAAAGTTTGACGCTGCTGCCTGGATGGGTCATGGAGCATTTTGATTACGCTGGCGTAGGCACACTGTCTTTGCGCAGCAGTGATCAGCAACTCGCTACTTGGCGATTTACCCTGAACCACAATGTCTTGGCAATGCGCTTGCAAGAGGCCTTCGCTGCACGGGTGGAGTTCATTACTCACGGACGCACGCTCCAAACCAATCTGACAGCACGGTGCCCGCAATGCAAATTACCTTTGGAAGTAGAGGGTGATGAATGCCCTGTTTGTAATCGTGAGCAGCATGCTCCACTGTCGACTTGGGGCTTATTTCGCTTGTGGCGCTTTGCGCATCCCTATCGTTGGCGGTTATTGGCTGGGTTTTTATTGACGCTTGCCTCTACTGCAGCCACCTTGGTGCCTCCCTACTTGACCATGCCTCTGATGGACGATGTGTTGATTCCATTTCAAAACGGCCAAGATATTGATCATGACCTTGTTGCTTTGTATTTGGGCGGGTTACTGGTGGCGGCAGTTTTAGCTTGGAGTTTGGGTTGGGCTAAAACCTATATCTTGGCCTTAGTGTCAGAGCGAATTGGGGCAGATTTGCGCACCACAGCCTATGAGCACTTGATGCGTTTATCGTTGGAATATTTTGGTGGCCGCCGCACGGGTGATTTGATGAATCGCATTGGAGCTGAGACAGACCGTATCAATGTCTTTTTGTCATTACACCTACTCGATTTCGCGACTGACATCTTAATGATCTTGATGACAGCGGCTATTTTGTTGAGCATTGATGTTCGTTTGGCCGCTGCCACTTTGTTGCCTCTTCCGTTCATTATTTGGCTCATTCACGTAGTGCGCGACAAACTGCGTACAGGTTTCGAGAAGATTGACCGTGTGTGGTCTGAACTCACCAATGTTTTGGCGGACACCATTCCCGGTATCCGCGTCGTCAAAGCATTTGCGCAGGAAAGGCGTGAGGCAAATCGCTTTCGAGATGCCAATAAGCACAATTTGGCGGTAAACGACCGCATCAACTTTGTTTGGTCTTTGTTTTCGCCCACCGTCACCTTGATGACAGAAGTTGGTTTATTGGTGGTGTGGGGATTCGGTATTTGGCTGGTGTCGCACCATCAAATTACCGTAGGTGTGTTGACCGCTTTCTTGGCATATATAGGACGGTTTTATACACGCCTAGATTCTATGAGTCGCATCGTTTCGCACACACAAAAAGCAGCAGCTGGTGCCAAACGTATTTTCGAAATTTTGGACCATGTCTCCAGCGTGCCAGAAACCTCCAACCCACAAAAACTTCCCAGCCCACTAGAAGGCCGCATTGATATACAAGATGTAGGCTTTCGTTACGGCAACCGCGCTGTCATTCGTGGTCTGAATTTGGCAATTCAACCTGGTGAAATGATTGGTCTGGTCGGGCAAAGCGGCTCGGGTAAAAGTACCTTGGTGAATTTGATATGCCGTTTCTACGATATCAGCGAAGGTGCTATCAAGGTCGATGACATTGATATCCGCAACATTGCTTTGTCCGATTACCGCAGCCATATCGGTTTGGTGCTGCAAGAGCCCTTCCTGTTCTTTGGCACCATTGCCGACAACATCGCGTATGGCAAGCCTGACGCAAGTCGACAAGACATCGTCGCAGCGGCGCGTGCTGCGCACGCCCATGAATTTATATTGCGCTTGCCGCAAGGTTATGACTCCTTGGTGGGAGAGCGGGGGCAAGGGCTCTCGGGCGGCGAGCGTCAGCGTATTTCTATTGCACGCGCTTTGTTGATCAATCCGCGTATTTTGATTTTGGATGAGGCTACTGCATCGGTAGACACCGAGACCGAGCAAGAAATTCAAAAAGCGCTCGACAACTTGGTGCAAGGTCGCACCACGATTGCGATTGCACATCGTTTGTCGACACTGCATAAAGCAGATCGCTTAGTGGTACTGGAGCAAGGCGAGTTAGTAGAAGAGGGCGACCACGACACCTTGATGGCTAAACAGGGCGCTTATTGGCGCTTGTACGAAGCACAAGCTAAAAACGCAGAAGCTGACCGTGTGAAGTTGGGCGAAGTGTCACGCAAAGAGGACATCGTATGAGCGACGCATTCTTTTTAAGCTTTAACGCGATGGGGCAACTTGCCGTGCGTTTGGCAGATGACACGTTGCATGAGGGTGCAGTTGCTGTGCGCGCTTTTCCTATTGCCGAACCGGATCACAGTATTTCGATTTTGAACGCAGAAGGTAAAGAGTTAGTTTGGATAGATGACTTGGCTTCTGTCAGTATCGTCAACAGAGAAGTTATCGAACGCGCCTTGCAAATGCGCGAATTCATGCCGGAAATTTTGCGATTGGACGGCGTGAACAGTTTTTCGACGCCAAGCACCTGGCGCGTACAAACCAGTCGCGGGCCTACTGAGTTTGTTCTCAAGGGCGAAGAAGACATCAAACGTCTCAGCACCAATACCTTGATCGTGGCGGATGCCCATGGCGTACAGTTTTTGATCCGCGATTTGCCAGCGCTAGATAGGCATACACGCAAGTTGTTGGATCGGTTTTTGTGATTTCTTAATAGTGAGCACTATAGGTTTGTGGCATCTTGCCA
>DDYJ01000157.1:16726-19317 GCA_002347905.1 Comamonadaceae bacterium UBA2237
TGGTCTAAATGGGCATGCGCTAAGACGACTGCATTCAAAAGTCCAAGAAAAAATAGTAATTAGCTTATTAAAGAAGATTTCTTGCGAAGGCGAATATTGAGCATTTCAACGCATACGGAGAAGGCCATTGCGAAATAAACATAGCCTTTAGGAATGTGATGCTCAAACCCCTCGGCAATAAGCACAACGCCCACAACGACTAAGAAACTCAGTGCCAGCATTTTGATGGTCGGGTGATTGGATACAAACTCTCCAATTCCACGGGCAAAAACCATCATGAGGGCAACCGAGGACACAACAGCCGCAATCATGATTTCTACTTGGTCGACCATGCCAACGGCAGTAATGATGGAGTCCAGTGAAAAAACCATATCTATCACCATGATTTGAAAAATCACAGAGAAAAGTGTGTTTTTTGAGCTTGTTGAATGCCCATCTTCGGCACCCTCTAGCGTCTGATGAATCTCCGTCGTACTTTTCCAAATAAGGAATAAACCACCGAGAAGCAAAATGGCGTCCCTGCCAGACACCTCATGCCCAAGCACCGTGAGCATCGGCTCCACCAGACCAACGATCCAAGATAGAACCAAAAGTAATCCGATACGCATAAACATCGCCATGAACAAACCAATGCGTCTGGCTATTTCACGTTTTTCTGCTGGCAGTTTGTCGACCAGAATAGAAATAAAAATAATGTTGTCAATACCAAGCACCAACTCCAAGGCAGTGAGGGTGGCAAAAGCTATCCAAGCTTCGGGAGAGGTGATCAGATCCATACTTTGTTTGTCTCAAAAACGTTATGTGTTGGCTTGCAATGCTGCAATGCGCTCTTCAAGAGGTGGGTGACTAGCAAATAGTTTGCCCAAATCTCCGGTAATGCCCATGGCGGACACACTGGCTGGTAGGGCGCCTGCTTGCATTTGACCAAGACGGGAAAGCGCATTGATCATCGGCTGCTTTTGGCCCAGTAATTGTGCGGAGCCTTCATCCGCACGGAACTCGCGCTGACGGCTGAACCAGGCCACGATCATGCTGGCGACAAATCCTAGAACTATGTCGAGCACGATGCTAGTGACGTAATAGCCCCAGCCTGGACCGCTGGATTCATCGTCTTTGCTACGCGTTAGGTTGTCTACAAAGTATCCAATCACGCGACTTAAGAAAACCACAAAGGTATTGAGAACACCTTGTATCAAAGTCAAAGTGACCATGTCACCGTTTGCGATATGGGCAATTTCATGACCTAAGACAGCTTCTACTTCTTCGCGGGTCATTCCTTGTAATAAACCAGTGGAGACTGCAACCAAGGCAGAGTTTTTAAATGCGCCAGTTGCAAAAGCATTGGGTTCACCATCGTAAATAGCGACCTCTGGCATTTCGATGCCTGCGCGCTGAGATAGGCGTTGAACGGTTTCTAAGATCCACGCTTCATCTGCATTGCGGGCTTGCGTAATGACTTCAGCACCCGTTGACATCTTGGCCATCCACTTACTCATGAGTAATGAAATGAATGCGCCACCGAAGCCCATGATGAGAGAGAAACCTAAAAGGGCAGAAAGGTTGAGGCCGTTAGCAGTTAGGTAACGATTGACACCCAGCAGACTCGCTACCAAGCCAAGAACTAGCATTACAGCAAGGTTGGTCAGTATGAAGAGGAATATGCGTTTCATGGATAGAGCCTTTTCAAAATAATCAAAAAATTAATCTGTGGATCATATGTAGTCGTGTTTCTCAATATCAATACTGTCTAAGATACCCGCGCGATCCTTGAGTCTATTTTTGAAGTACCCACAATAAAAATAGTAGTTATTAAATATTCATAAAAAATTCCAGGATTAATCTGTTGCAAATAAGATTGATTTGTATTTAGAATTGCGAAACTCGATTTTCATTCAGTTCAATATTAGGAATCCAAAAATGCGCCACACCTCAACCAAGCTATGGACCATTGCCTTAGTTTTAACCGTGACCAACTTTCTACCTGTTTCATCAGCATTTGCTGCTGACTTAGAACTCTCCATGGTCATTAAAAACCATATGTTCGAGCCCTCTGAACTGAAAGTGCCAGCCAATCAACGGATCAAACTGAATATTCAAAACTTAGACAAAACAGCAGAAGAGTTTGAAAGCCATTCCATGAAGAAGGAAAAAGTCATCCCCGCTGGAGGAAAAGCGGTAATTTTTCTGGGGCCTTTGAAGCCAGGAAGTTATGAATTCATTGGCGAATTCAATCCCAAGACGGCCAAAGGTTTAGTCATCGCAGAATAAAAAAGGACTATCTATGTTTGGCGCTGGAATTATTGTTTTTAGAGAAACGCTTGAGGCGGCTTTATTTGTTGGCATCATCGCTGCGTCAACCCGCGGCCTAGTCAACCGAACCCATTCGCTTTCTATGGGTGTGGCTTTGGGTGCATTAGGCTCATTGCTGATGGCTTCGATGATGGGGCACATCAGTGATTGGGCCAATGGGATTGGACAAGAAATAGTCGATGCCGCCATTTTGACAATCGCTCTTGTCATGCTTGCATGGCATTGCATATGGGTTTCTAACAACTCCCAGCGCATGGTGCAAGAGGCTAAACAAATTGGTA
>DDYJ01000157.1:19412-36527 GCA_002347905.1 Comamonadaceae bacterium UBA2237
TTGCTGGAGTGGCTCTGGGTATCTGTGCAGGTTGGCTGGTGTATGCAGGACTTGGATTCATCAAGACCCGTCGCCTTTTTCAAATCACCAATATATTGATATTGCTTTTAGCAGGCAGTTTAGCTAGCCAAATAGCTAAAACAGCAAATCAAGCAGATTGGATATCTGTATTTGGCGACCAAGCTTGGGATGTTTCGCATCTGATACCCAGCGATTCCATAACCGCATTGGTCATGCATGGGATATTTGGATTTAACGTAAGTCCAACGCAACTGCAAGTTATTTTCTACCTGACTGCAATAACGATGATTTGGACTGCAGCAAGGCAAATGAAATTTCACAATTCTCATCACCAAGGCTTTAACAATACCCATAAATTTTCTGTGCCTAATTAATTTTTATGTTGGACAAAAAACATTGTTAAGGTTTAATCCAAAAATCGTTGGGGAGTAGCTTAATTTCTTTGTGTTCAGTTTAGCCATCAGGCGCACAAAGAAATCATCACATCGTCATTACGGAGTCGTGTGCTCCCGGTGTGTTGGGCATATAACTGGTTCATAACAAGCAAAGCAAGACCTTCGATCTCTCGCGCCATGGGGTAATCCCGTGGAAGTGTTCGGATCGTTTTAAGGTCTTCCATGGAATTATTTACCTTCCCGTGGTGGTCAGCTTTGCTGACTATCGTATTGATTGACTTGGTTTTAGCAGGCGATAACGCCATTGTTATTGCGCTTGCTGCACGCAATCTTCCGCCTGAGCATCAAAACAAAGCCATTGTTTGGGGAACCATCGCAGCTATTGTTGTGCGCTCAACTATGACTGTAGGCGTAGTTTGGTTATTACAAATCCCGGGACTCATGTTTGTCGGTGGGCTAGGTTTGCTTTGGATTGCTTACAAACTCATCGCTGACAGCACAGATGATCCTAACCACAGTGTGACTGCGACAACCTTCTGGAGCGCTATGAAAACCATCGTCGTGGCAGACGCGTTGATGGGCATTGACAACGTGCTCGGGGTTGCAGGTGCCGCTAATGGATCTTTTGACTTGGTTGTAATGGGTCTACTCATCAGCATTCCGATCGTGGTGATGGGTAGCAAACTGGTGTTGAGTTTGGTTGAAAAATGGCCTGTCATCATCCATTTAGGTGCTGCTGTTCTAGCATTTACTGCTGCACAAATGCTGATCAATGAGCAGCTGCTAGACGCATGGTTTGACGGCGAAGAATGGGTTCATCACCTTGCGCGTGGAATTACCTATATTTTGGCGATTACAGGCGTTTTGGGCTTAGGCTTGCTTACACAGAGGCGACAAGAGAGCAACCATAAATCAGAGACTTTTTGGGCATAACTTACTTCAACCTAAAGGAGAGAAAAATGGAAACCTTTATTGTTTATATCGATAACCAGCAATACGCACTCCAACAGATCATCCCGATGCTGTCCCCAAAGGAAGCAGGTAAGCAAGTGAGTTGGGTACTGGTTGGATGCGCTCCACGACTGACGCGTCATAGCGGGCGTTGGTTATCAAAGCCTGCCCAAAAAAGATGGCGGCAAGATTGGACGCAAGAAACTATGCAAAACATTTCAACATTACTCAGACAACATAATCACCAAGTATTTATCAAGACCGCATATGGCAATTTGTCTGAATTTACAAAAAAATTAAGTCGTGAATTTAGTTTGGCTAGAGTGGTAGACGCACGGCGTCCCAAATTAGCAACGAATTTAAATCCAGTGACTGCAGACCAACCCCAATCCTCTTCTAATTTTGTGTTGCCTGCTGGCATACTTGCTATAGGTGCAGGGGTTGCAATGGTTGCAGACTAGAAACTCATCTTTTGAACACGAAGCTATCTTGATGGTTACGAAACTTATTTTGGTGGCTTCTTTAGCTACAACATCTTTGCTATTTGGTTGCAGCTCATTGCAAAATGAAAAAATTGTGAGTCCTCAAACCTCCAACTTATTTTGGCAACCAGAAGCACAACTAGGTTGGGAGCAAGTTAAGCTCCCTGGAAAGCGTGAAACTAAATATTCTTTAGCTTCGCTCAATGGTCAAAATCGATTGAGTGCCAATGCGCAGTCATCTGCTAGTATGCTGCGCAAAAATATACGTATCGAGCCACATGCGTTAAACAATGTGCTTTTCTCTTGGCAGGTATCTGAGCTAATGGCAAACGCAGATATGGCTAAACGGGACCACGATGACTCGCCAGTCAGATTAATCTTGGCTTTTGATGGTGATCGACGAAATTTTTCGATGAAAAATGCGATGCTGAGTGAGTTGTCCCTCGCTATAACTGGGGAACCCATGCCATACGCTACGCTTATGTATGTGTGGTGCAATCAAAGGCCAGTAAACGCAGTAATTCAAAATCCCCGTACAGATCGCATTCGCAAAATTGTCGTTGAGTCTGGACCTGATCGCCTAAATCAGTGGCTGATGTATGAGCGTGATATCAAAAAAGACTATGAAAACGCTTTTGGCGAGCCTCCAGGGGCTTTAATTGGTATTGGGCTTATGACGGACAGTGACAATACACAGAGCCACATCCAGTCTTGGTACGGGGCAATTCAATTAAATTGAATTAGTTTTCTTGTTTATCTTTTTTGTTGAAAAAGTATTTCAACACTAATTTGATCATTGCGTAAAGTGCTAAGAAAATAAACGTTGAAATTACAACAATTTCCTCGTTAGTAAGTTGCTCAGGAAACATGGTGACATGTTCGTAAGTTGTTATGAATGTGTTTACAACTGGATTTTCATACCGGTACTGCATGTATCTACCGTTGTCCATATCAACCTCCACTTAAAATGTGAGTCAATGATATCGTTATGCAAAAAAAATTTCAAAATAATTACAAATGTCCATAAAAGAAATGTGTTTATTGATAACTAATTTCAATCGCGACATGGAGTGCAAATGAAGACATCAAAAATTTTGACCCGGTGGCCAGTTCTAGTGCCATTGTTAAGTAGTTGGTTTTTATACGCGTTTCTGACAGTTTCAATGCAAGGCTATGTCGCCGTCATTGCTTTTGTGATCATGATGCTTGCTGTTATTGCATCCGTGCACCATGCAGAAGTAATTGCGCATCGATTGGGCGAACCCTACGGCACTTTGGTGTTAGCTTTGGCCGTGACTGTCATTGAAACGGCCATGATTTTGTCCATTATGTTTGCAGAAGGTGGAAAGAGCGCTGCACTACCTCGTGACACCATTTACTCCGCAGTGATGATTATTTGTAACGGTGTCGTTGGCTTGTCTTTATTGATCGGAGGACTACACCACAAAGAGCAGTTGTTTCGCATTGAAGGCACTGGCTCTGGATTTGCTGCGCTTGTGACTTTATCCGTGTTGGTGTTGGTAATGCCGCTCTATACAACCAGCTCTCCAGAGGGTACCTATACTAATTCACAACTTTTATTTGTTGCCCTTTCATCTCTTTCACTTTGGTTGGTATTTGTTTTTATTCAAACTATTCGCCATAGAGATTACTTTTTACCCTCCAATAACGTGGAAGACGAATCAGTTCATGCTTTGCCACCAACTGTCGCGCAGGCATGGAGCAGCTTTGTATTGATGTCTATATCGTTGTTGTGCGTGGTGGGGTTAGCTAAGTTGCTGTCGCCGACCATCAAGTCTTTGGTTACGGCTTACAACGCACCAGATGCCACAGTGGGTATTGTGATTGCCCTTATGGTTTTACTCCCTGAAACATGGGCGGCACTCAGGGCTGCCAGTGCAGATAGGTTGCAGACTAGCATGAATCTGGCAATTGGCTCCGCATTGGCGAGTATTGGACTAACGATACCTTTGGTGGTTCTTTTTTCAGTAATGTTTGGTTTTGATCTCATGCTTGGGATAGACGCAAAAGATGTTGTTTTGCTAGGGCTTACTTTCTTAGTCGGCTCGATTACCTTGGGCTCTGGAAGAACTAATGTGATGCAAGGTGCAATCCATTTGGTTTTATTTGTTGCGTTTTTATTCTTGACGTTAGTTCCTTAAGTGCAACTTGCAGCTACTACGCACTAGTAAGTTAATTTAGCGACATAAGCGTAAAGCGGGATTCCTAAAATGATGTTGAAAGGAAATGTAATGCCTAGTGACATTCCCATATACAAAGCCGGATTGACTTCAGGAAGCGCATGTCTCAAAACAGCAGGAACTGCGATGTATGAGGCGCTTGCGGCAAGAACCATCAATAAAACAGTATCGCCAAGCGATAAGCCTAATAGTTTGCAAAAGACCAATGCAATAGAGGCATGAACCAAAGGGGCGCCGATTGCATAAAGAAGCGTAATAGGAGGCTTACCTTTTAATCCTTCAAAGTTTTTAGCAGCCATCAAGCCCATGTCGAGTAGGAAAAAGGCAAGCATTCCTTTAAATAAGTCGATAGAGAAGGGCGCCATTATTTTTTGTCCTGAGTCACCGCTGATCAAGCCAACTAACATCGATCCCAACAATAGAAGTTGTGCGCCATCCGTGAAAGATTCATGAAGAATCTTTGCTATGCCCATGGACTTGTGTGTGTCAGTAGACGACGCTCTTGCTTTATTTGCTAACAAGATTGCAAAAATAATTGCGGGCGATTCCATCAGCGCCATGGCAGCAGCCATATGCCCGCCGAAGGCAATCCCGTACTGTTCTAGTGATTGGGTGGCAGTGATAAAAGTCACCGCACTAACTGACCCATAGGTGGCTGCAATGGCGGCAGAATCGTAATTATTAAGTTTAGTTCTTATAACCAAATATCCCATCATGGGAATAATCAGTGCGAGGAATACGGCCAAACCTAAAGCCAAACCAATCTCAAGCGTAAAACCTGATTTATGAAGCGCAAAGCCGCCCTTTAACCCGAGCGCCATTAAGAGATACAAAGATAAAAATCTCGCAATGGGTTGAGGAATTTCCAAATTGGATTTCACCCCCCCAGCAAAAGCACCAAAGACAAAAAATAGTATGGCGGGATCTAAGAAATTACTCATTTCGCTACAGTAGACATTTTTTGAAAATTTGTGTTGGCCTTAAATAATTAGTTGAAGAACCGCTTCAACTTATCAGCCCACCCACCTTCAGCAGGCGAGTGCTTAGCCCCACCCTTTTTGAGCGACTCGTCTAATTCTTTGAGCAATTTACGTTGGTGCTCTGTGAGTTTGACAGGTGTTTCAACTGAGATATGGCAATACAAGTCGCCAGGAAAGCTAGAGCGCAAACCTTTCATACCTTTACCGCGCAAACGGAATTGCTTGTCGTTTTGTGTGCCTTCTGGAATATCGATGGCTGCTTCACCAGCGAGTGTGGGTACACGAATTTCTCCACCTAATGCAGCTGTGGTAAAGCTGATGGGCACAGAGCAATGCAAGTCGTCGCCATCACGCTCAAAGATGTCATGTTTCTTCAAGCGGATTTCGATAAACAAGTCGCCCGATGGGCCGCCGTTGGTACCGGGCTCACCATTGCCCGTGCTGCGAATACGCATACCGTCATCGATGCCTGCTGGAATTTTGACTTCCAGTGTTTTTTGTTTTTTGACTTTGCCTTGACCATGGCAAGTGGTGCAGGGGTCAGGAATGATCTTGCCTGAACCACGGCAATGTGGACAGGTTTGTTGCACGCTGAAAAAACCTTGCCGCATCTGAACTTGGCCACTGCCGTTACACGTCGTACAAGTTTTGGCAGATGTTCCTGGTTTGGCGCCCGTGCCATGGCATGGGTCGCATTCGTCCCAACCTGGAATACGAATTTCTGCGTCTTTGCCTTTGGCTGCTTCTTCAAGCGTGATCTCCATCGCGTAGCTCAAGTCATTACCGCGGTAGACCTGACGGCCACCCGCACCGCGACGTGCTTGCCCAAAGATGTCGCCAAAGATATCGCCAAACGCTTCACCAAATCCACCCGCAAACTCTGCACCGCCTGGGCCGCCGCGCATATTGGGATCTACGCCCGCATGCCCGTATTGGTCATAGGCCGCACGCTTTTGCGGGTCTGAGAGCATCTCGTAGGCTTCTTTGCACTCTTTGAATTTCACCTCTGCTTCTTTGGCAGCGTCGCCTTGGTTGCGGTCGGGGTGGTGCTTCATCGCCAGTTTGCGATAAGCCTTTTTGATTTCGTCATCGCTGGCGTTTTTGGGTACACCCAAAATTTCGTAAAAGTCGCGTTTAGTAGCCATGGTGGGTTGCTGTTTTATATGAACCAACGCCGCGCTAGCCCTTGTGGGGCCATAGCGCGGCGCACGGAGCTAGAGAGTTTTAGCCTTTTTTGACTTCTTTAACCTCTGCGTCAACGACGTTGTCGTCAGCAGGTTTGGCGTTTTCGTTAGCCGCGCCAGGTGCACCGCCAGCAGCGGCTTGTTGCGCTTGCATATCTGCATAAACTTTTTCGCCTAGCTTTTGCGAAACAGTCATCAACGCCTCTGTCTTAGCATCGATCTCGGCTTTGTCTTCGCCTTTCAAAGCATCTTCGACTTCCTTGACGGCGGCTTCAATTTTTTCTTTTTCACCCGCTTCAAGTTTGTCGCCGTGCTCGGTTAAGCTTTTCTTGACGCTGTGCACAGCGGCATCAGCTTGGTTTCTAGACTGCACGATTTCAAGTTTCTTTTTGTCTTCTGCTGCATTTAATTCAGCGTCTTTGACCATTTGCTGAATTTCTTCCTCTGACAAACCAGAATTGGCCTTGATGGTGATTTTGTTTTCCTTGCCGGTAGCCTTGTCTTTGGCACCGACATGCAAGATACCGTTGGCATCGATGTCGAAGCTAACTTCAATTTGTGGGGTGCCACGGGGCGCGGGAGGGATTCCCTCGAGGTTGAACTCGCCCAATGACTTGTTGCCTGAAGCCATTTCACGCTCACCTTGGTAAACCTTGATGGTCACAGCTGGCTGGTTGTCGTCAGCAGTCGAGAAGGTTTGTGCAAACTTGGTAGGAATAGTGGTGTTCTTGGTGATCATCTTGGTCATGACACCGCCCAAGGTTTCAATACCTAAGCTCAATGGTGTCACGTCCAACAACAACACGTCAGAGCGGTCGCCGGAGAGCACTTGTCCTTGGATCGCAGCGCCCACTGCAACGGCTTCGTCAGGGTTGACGTCACGACGCGGTTCTTGACCAAAGAATTCTTTGACTTTGTCTTGTACCTTTGGCATGCGTGTCATGCCGCCTACCAAGATCACATCGTTGATATCACCAACAGATACGCCCGCATCTTTGATGGCGGTACGGCAGGGTGCAATGGTCCGTTCGATCAACTCTTCGACGAGTTGTTCGAGCTTGGCTCGGTTGAGTTTGATGTTCAGGTGTTTAGGACCTGAAGCGTCAGCCGTGATGTAAGGCAGATTGATGTCGGTGCTGGTGGATGAAGAAAGTTCGATCTTGGCTTTTTCTGCAGACTCTTTGAGGCGTTGCAGGGCCAACACGTCTTTCGACAAATCAACGCCAGACTCTTTCTTGAACTCAGCAATGATGAAGTCGATGATACGTTGGTCAAAGTCTTCACCACCCAAGAAGGTGTCGCCGTTGGTGGAGAGCACTTCGAATTGTTTTTCGCCATCAACGTCTGCGATTTCGATGATGGACACGTCAAACGTGCCGCCACCTAAGTCATACACAGCAATCTTGCGATCACCTTTTTCGGTTTTGTCCAAACCAAAGGCCAAAGCTGCGGCAGTGGGCTCGTTGATGATGCGCTTGACATCCAAGCCTGCGATGCGTCCGGCATCTTTGGTGGCTTGGCGTTGCGCGTCGTTGAAATACGCTGGAACGGTGATGACCGCCTCAGTGACTTCTTCACCAAGGTAGTCTTCAGCGGTCTTTTTCATCTTGCGCAGAATTTCAGCGCTGATTTGTGGAGGGGCTAATTTGTTGCCGCGCACTTCTACCCATGCGTCACCGTTATCGGCTTTGGCGATGGTGTAGGGCATGAGGTCGATGTCTTTTTGCACTTCTTTTTCGGCGAACTTGCGACCGATCAAGCGCTTGACAGCGAACAAGGTGTTGCGTGGATTGGTAACTGCTTGGCGTTTGGCAGAGGCGCCAACCAAAATCTCACCGTCTTCTTGGTACGCAATGATGGAAGGGGTGGTGCGCGCACCTTCGGCGTTTTCGATCACCTTGGTGGTGTTGCCTTCCATGATGGCCACACACGAGTTGGTGGTGCCTAAGTCAATGCCGATAATTTTTCCCATTTTTTTCTCCGGTAATTTCTAACAATTCAGATGAGGAGCAGTTGTGGATAACTTTTCCGATTTCAAGTCTTTGCGAGTTCTATTTGCTGACTTAAGTGAGCAATAGAGCGTATTTGGTTCAGTCCGCTTATTTGGGTGCAGAGACAGTCACCAGTGCAGGGCGCAAAACACGCTCAGCAATGAGGTAGCCTTTTTGCAAAACAGAAACAACCGTGTTGGGCTCTTGTTCCGCAGGCACAACGCTGATCGCTTGGTGTTGGGCTGGGTCGAACTTGGTACCAGCAACAGGGTCGATGGCGATGATCTTGTTGCGCTCCATGGCGCTCTTAAGTTGGCGAAGTGTTGCCTCTGCACCCTCGCGAATTTGCTCGGGCGTAGCGGTTTGGATGGCGAGGCCGGCTTCTAAGCTGTCTAAGACGGGAAGCAAGCTGTCGGCGAAGCTCTCGAGGGCAAACTTGCGTGCCTTTGACACTTCTTCATCGGCGCGGCGGCGGGCGTTTTGCACTTCGGCTTGGCCGCGGACAAATTGGTCTTGTAATTCAGCAACTTTGGCTTGAAGAATGGCAACTTCTGCTTGGGCAGCTACTAAGGGGTCAAGAGGCTCAGAGCTCTCAGGCGGTTGGGCGCCATTTGTTTGCGCACCAGCATTCGCGGAACTGCCAGTTGGGTGAGCTGAGTCGCTAGGCTGGGCATGACCTTGTGATTGCGAAGGATGCAAAGGGTCGTTATGAGATTGTGGGTCGGACATAGTCTTTGAACAGGAAATCTGGTGGAGGCTGAATTTATTAAAGACTTGAGGGCTAAAACCTTAAGTTCAAGAGGGAAACAGCCATAAAACCAGCAAAGAGAAGCAAAAAGGGGCTCTGAAGCCCCTTTTTTGTAACGCAAAAGAACTTATTCGACGGCGATCAACTCGACATCGAACTTCAAAGTGGCGTTTGGGGGAACAACGCCACCCGCACCACGCGCGCCGTAGCCAAGTTCGGGAGGAATGATGAGCGTGCGCTGACCACCGATTTTCATACCCTGGACGCCTTCGTCCCAACCCTTGATGACCATGCCAGCGCCAAGCGAAAACTCAAAGGGGTCATTACGGTCGCGGCTCGAATCAAACTTGGCGCCTTGCTCACCGTCTTCGTACAGCCAGCCGGTGTAATGCACAGTGACAAATTGGCCAGATGCAGCTTCGTCGCCATCCCCCACGACGGAGTCGGTGAATTGCAAGCCGGAGGGTGTAGTGTTCATGGGACGTCCTTTTTTTTAATAGTCAGGCAAAAAAGGTTGTCAGTGTACTCAGAGGTAAATCTTTTGCAGCAAGCGCGACAAAGTTTGGCGTTCGTCCTCGGTCAATACGGATGTGGCTTTGAGTCCAGAGTCCATGGCCGTTTTCTCCGCCTTTTGCATCAAAGACGCACCGCTGTCGGTCAGTGTCAGCCCCATGGCGCGTCCGTCGGTTGGGTGGGGTGCGCGCTCTACCAAGCCGCGTTTTTCGAAATTCTTCAAAAAAACCACCATATTGGGTGGCTGGATATCTAAGGCATGGCACAGCTGACGTGACGTTATGCCTGGGTTGTGTCTAATTAGAGACAGTACTGAAAAATCAACAGGGCGCAAATCAAAACTGGCCATATCGACATGGAATTGCTCGATGATGGCCAGCGAAGCTCGGCGGGCGTTATAGCCGAGCAAACTTTGTAAAAACGCCGCGTCCAATTTAAGACTCAGCGGTAAACCCAATGCGTTTAACGATCGGTCCCCATGCGTCGAATTGTTTTTTCATGTCCCGAGCCATGTCTTCTGGACTGCCACCTACAGGCACCATGCCAGACAGACCCAACCCCTCTATTACACCTTTGTCTTTAAGCGCAAGGTTCATGGCTGCATTGGCGGCAGACACAACAGAAGCAGGTGTTTTAGCAGGCGCGTAAAAACCAAACCACTCTTCCACGATCAAGTCTGGGAAGCCTTGTTCGATGAAGGTGGGGACTTCTGGAACAAAAGTAGAACGCGTACGTCCCGAAGTTGCGAGGATGCGAATTTTTCCAGCCTTGTGATTCGCTATGAAGTCACCGTGTGGGGTAAACATGGAAGCGAGTTGTCCACCGATCATGTCGGCGATGCCGGGAACGGAGCCGCGGTAAGGGATGTGCTTGAGGTCGACGTTGTTGTTCAAGCCCAATAAGGCACCCAAGAAGTGTGGCGTTGAGCCAGCCGCTGGTGAACCATAGCTCGCATCGTTTGGATTGGCTTTTGCCCAAGCCAAATAGTCTTTGACGGTTTTGACTGAGGCGGGTACCAGTGGTCCCACAGCCAAACCGTGCGACAACATAGAAGCCATACCCACAGTGACAAAGTCCTTGAACGGGTCGTAGCCCAGCTTGCTGTAAATGTGCGGATAAATTGACATCATGGAATAGGGCGTGAGCAACAAGGTGGCGCCGTCTGGGTTGGCGGCTTTCACGGTGTCCACTGCAATACGGCCAGCCGCACCGGTTTTGTTTTCGACTACGGCAGACTTGGTGTAACTGGTGCCGCCCATCTTGTCACCAATGCGGCGACTGGTGACGTCAGCACTTCCGCCAGCAGGAAAACCATTGACGATTTTGACAATTTCCAAAGGCAAAGCGCTTTGGGCAAATGCGCTCCAAGGCGTGAGTGCGCTGGCCGCGGCTGGTGCCAAGGCGGCTTGGATGAATTGACGGCGGTTGTTGTGCATATTGGTCTCCTATTGATTAGTGGTTAAAAAGAAAATGAAGGGTTGTCTGGTGCTTATCGGATGAAATGTTTACGAAGTTTGATTGGCTGAAGATGGGTTGATCGATTTAAGCTGGGGCATTCAATTGGGCAGCAAAGTATTGGGTGCCGTTCCCGCGTGCAACGCCTGCACCAAACCGTCTCGGTGTTTGAGCACCGCCCTTTGGTTAATCGACCCCTTATCGGTGACTTCACCTTTGTCGATAGACGGTGGCTCGCTCAGCAATAGCATCCGCGCCACGCGGGACGCACTGCCAGTCGCGGTTTTGGCTAAGTCGTTGAGCACTTGTTGAAAATGCGCCACTACAGGCGCACTAGCCAAAACCTCAGCCATAGAGGCGTCAGGTCCTAGACCGCTCAAACCCCTCACAGCGGCAGTCGGAAAAATCATGGCGCCTACTTCGTGCATATTCAAGCCGGTAATCACAGCGTCTTGCACGTAGGGCGCTCCGGCTGCGATGATCTTGCCGCGCAAAGGACCTACGCTCACAAAAGTGCCCGTTGCTAGTTTGAAGTCTTCGGCAATGCGCCCGTCGAATTTGAGACCTTGGTGGACATCGCTTTCATCGATCCACTTTACGGCATCGCCAGTGCAGAAAAAGCCTTCTTCATCAAACGCTTCTTGGGTTTCCTGCGGTGCGCGCCAATAGCCTGGCGTGATGTTCGGGCCTTTGTAGCGCACTTCCACTTTGTCGTTGTTGGGTACGAGTTTGAGTTCCATGCCTGGCGTAGGCACGCCCAAGTCACCCGCTTTCACAAAGGGGCTGGTGACAAAAATAGCAAATGGGCCAGACTCAGTCATGCCCAAGCCCGTGCCCATGACGATGCGTTCACCAATCTCGCGCTCTTGGCTTTCGTGCAAGCTGTCCCAAATGGGTTGTGCTAGAGCTGCGCCTGCGTAGAAAAACATTTGGACGCGGCTGAGCAGGTTTTTGCGCAAAGCGGCGTCAGTTTTCATGGCGTTGGCAATGGCTTCAAAACCTGTTGGCACATTGAAATACACCGTGGGCGCGATCTCACGCAGATTACGCAAGGTCTCGCCCATCAACACCGGCGTAGGCTTGCCTTCATCGATGTAGAGCGTGCCACCGTGGTAGAGCACCATGCCGAAGTTATGGTTGCCGCCAAAGGTGTGGTTCCAAGGTAACCAGTCGACCAAGACGGGTGGCGTTTCCGCCAGCACCGGCATCGATTGCGCCATTTGCTGTTGGTTGGCGCACCACAACCGTTGGGTGTTGACCACCGCCTTGGGTAATTTGGTGGAACCTGAAGTGAACAGAAATTTTGCGATGGTGTCAGGCCCTGTGGCTTGCATTGCAGCGTCCACTGACGTGGTAGCTGGTGTGGCGAGCAAGCTTGCAAACGGGGTGGTTTTTCTTGAGGCCATCTCACCGCTGTGCAGGACCACTTCGACGTCTTTACCAACAGCAGCCTCGATGGCTTTGCCATACCGCGTGGCATCTGCGGCGAAGACCAAACCTGGGGTCAGCGTGGTCAAGATATGGCGTAGCTTGTCATAGTCTTGGCTGATGGTGGAGTAGGCGGGTGAAGCCGGACAAAACGGCACACCCGCGACCAAACATCCCAGCGAGAGCAAGGCATGTTCGAGGTCGTTCTCCGACATGATGACCACAGGCCGTTCCGGGCTCAGGCCACGGTCGATCAAGGCTTGGGCAATTGCCTGCGCACTTTGCCAGGCTTGGCCATAACTGATGTGTCTCCAATCGCCCAAACTGCCGTCTGCGTTTTTGACCCGCTTGGCCAGCATAGTGGCTTCGGGCTTGGTTGTCGCCCAATGCACCAAGCGGTCGGTCATGCGGGTGGCGTAGTCTTCCAACTTTTGGTCGGCCGACATGTAACGCACGCCGCCGGCACCCTCCCGCATATTTACGCGGGTCACGCCAAACTTCAAAGGTCTGAATTTGGGAGAACTCATGGCTTTCGCTTTTAGGAGGTTTTGGCGACTTTGGCGGCCTTGCCTTCCAAGAAGTCGCGCACGCGTTGCTTGGCTTCGGGGGCAGACTGAGCGATGGCTGCCATCATGGCTTCGGTGAAAAATCCTTGGTCTGCCGGTTGCTCAGCAATGCGGGGCAGGGCGTGCATCAGCGCGTAATTGGTCAGAGGGGCATTGGTCGCGACGCGTTGGGCGATCTCCATAGCTTTCTCAAAGGCGGTGCCTGTTGGCACTAGGTACTGTGCCATACCAATGCGCTCGCCGTCTTGTGCGTTGTAGACACGGCCAGTGAGCATCATGTCGGTCATACGCGCCACGCCAATTAGGCGAGGAATGCGCACGGAGCCACCACCGCCCACAAAAATACCGCGCGTGCCTTCTGGCAATGCGTAAAAGGTGGACTCGTCCGCCACTCGGATGTGGCAAGCGCTGGCCAGTTCTAAGCCGCCACCTACCACCGCGCCGTGCAATGCGGCAATGACGGGGACATTGCCAGACTGCACGCGGTCTAGGGCAACGTGCCATGAGCGGGAGTGGTAGAGGCCTTCGCCTGCGTCCCGTTCCTTGAGTTCACTGAGGTCAAGACCTGCGCAAAAGTGGTCGCCATCGCCAGCGACCACTGCAGCGCGGGCTTCTTTGGGAAGGTTCTCGAAGATGTGGCGCAGCGAGGCGATCAGTCCGTCGTTCAGTGCGTTGCGCTTGGTTGGGCGCGTGAGACGCACAACAGCTACGCTGCCTTGCATCTCTAAGTGAATGTCTGGGTTGGAGTTCATGTACTAACTAAATGGGTAGGTGGGTGGTTATCCGAAGAAAGTAGGGGGGTGCTATGCCAAACAATGCTTTTTCCTCTAAAAGTGCTTCGGGTTTCTCGGCTTGCGCTCCACGCTTATTTGCATTATGGTTATGTCCAATAACTAATTAATCGGGATTTACCCTCGAGATCCACCTCACAGGAAAGCCAGCATGGACTACAAAAACCTCATCGCCATCGACATCCACACCCATGCCGAGGTGAGTTGCCGTAACCCGTTTGACAACTACGGCGAGGAATACGACCGCGCGGCAGACAAGTTCTTTGGCTCCGACAGACGCCCGACGATCGACGAGACAGTTACCTATTACAGAGAAAAGAAAATTGGTCTGGTCATGTTTACCGTCGATAGCGAATCGCAACTCGGCCGCCGTCGCATTCCCAACGAAGAAATCGCCGATGCAGCCAAAGCCAATAGCGACATGATGATCGCCTTCGCAAGCATCGATCCCCACAAAGGCAAGATGGGCGCGCGTGAAGCGGAACGCCTGATCAAAGAAGACGGTATCAAAGGCTTTAAATTTCACCCGACGGTGCAGGGCTACCACCCTTACGACAAGATGGCATGGCCGATTTACGACGTGATCAACCATTACAAATTGCCTGCGATTTTTCACACGGGCCACAGTGGCATTGGTAGCGGCATGCGTTGCGGCGGCGGTTTACGTTTGGCCTACAGCAACCCTATGCATTTAGACGACGTTGCCATCGACTGGCCTGATATGCAAATCGTGATGGCGCATCCGAGCTTTCCTTGGCAAGACGAAGCACTTAGCGTAGCGACGCACAAGCCCAATGTTTGGATTGACCTTTCAGGTTGGAGCCCAAAGTACTTCCCCAAGCAGTTGGTGCAATACGCCAACACCTTGCTCAAAGACCGTGTGCTGTTTGGCAGCGACTACCCGCTCATCACGCCAGAGCGTTGGATGAAAGACTTTGAGGTTGCAGGCTTTAAGCCAGAGGTGATGCCTGGTATCTTGAAAGACAACGCTGTTCGTCTGCTCGGATTAGGATTGGATACGTAGCAAAGTGCTTTAAGCGCCAATTCACCTGTCACCAAGCAGACGCCAGCAGAGGTTAAACCCCAAATAGATGGGGCCCTGTAAGCGGTCAGAATCTACCTAGCCCGTATACGTGACCTTGTTATTAGGATTAGGAGACAACCATGCACCCAATTTCCAACCAGAAACTCGCAGTTTCTTGGATGCGCCGCAGCGCCATCGCTTTTTGTTTAGCCTTGCCGTGGTTTGCCCAAGCCCAAGCTTGGCCGAACAAGCCGATCAAATGGATCATTCCTTACACGCCAGGCGGCATCACCGATAACGCCACGCGCATGGTGGTGCAAAAAATCATGGAGCAAACCGGTTGGACGATCGTNNCGCGCTACACCTGATGGGTATACCTTTGTCACGGTGATCGGTGCCCATGCTGCGAATGCCACGCTGTATGCTGGCCGTCTTCCTTATGACCCTGTCAAGAGTTTTGCACCTGTCTCCTTGGTTGGAATTGCGCCATTGCTAATGACCGTCAACAACAACTTGCCCGTCAATAACGTGAAAGAGCTTGTTGCATACACCAAAGCCAATCCTGGCAAGGTTTCTTTTGGCTCATCGGGTGTGGGAGCGGCAGCGCATCTGACGCAAGAACTCTTTAAACAAGTTACCCAAGCAGACATCGTACATGTCCCGTACAAAGGCACAGCCCCTGCCTTGAGTGACTTAATGGGTGGGAATTTACAAATATTGACCGATACGCCCAGTGCCCTCATGCCCCACGTGCGCAGTGGAAAAATCAAAGCCATCGCTGTATTTGCAAATAAGCGTGTGCCTGGTGCCACCGAAGTACCCACCATTTCTGAAGCCGGGGGTCCTGCAATCGAGGGATCGACCTGGGTGCTTTTTTTAACCCAGTCTGCGGTGCCGAAAGATATCGTCAACCGGATGTCAGCAGAGGCGGCAAAAGCGATCAATTCCCCAGAACTTCGAACCAAATTTGAAACCTTGGGAATAGAGTCTGTGGGTAGCTCACCAGAGCAAGCCGGTAAGTTTTTAGACGACGAAATTGTCAAATGGGCGCGTGTAATTTCTGCGGCGGGCGTCAAGGCGGAGTAATTTGGGCAAACTGAGCCAAGTGCGACTTTTCTCTCAAAACTTGTAACCCAAACCTCAATCTTCAAGGAATATACAGGTGAATTTATTTAGTCTCGAGGGCCAAGTTGCCATCATCACGGGCTCTTCGCGGGGTATCGGAAGAGCCATCGCGCTCAGAATGGCCGAGCATGGCGCCAAAGTGGTAGTTTCTTCTCGCAAAGCGCCTGCTTGCGAAGAAGTGGTGAAAACCATCCAAGACAAATACGGCAAAGACCGCGCGATGGCGGTAGCCGCCAACATCTCTTCTAAAGACGATTTGGCAAATTTGGTCGCTCAGACAGAGCGCGATTGGGGTGAAGTGAATGTGCTGGTGTGTAACGCAGCCAGCAACCCATATTACGGACCTCAAGCCGGTATTGCCGACGAGCAGTTCCGCAAAATTTTGGACAACAACATCGTGGCCAACCATTGGTTGATCAACTTGGTCGCGCCCAAAATGATCCAACGTAAAGCCGGTTCCATCATCATCGTCTCTTCGATTGGGGGTTTGCGAGGCTCACCGGTCATCGGCGCTTACTGCATTAGTAAAGCCGCCGATATGCAACTTGCACGCAATTTGGCGGTCGAATATGGCCCTCACAATGTGCGTGTTAATTGCATTGCACCGGGTCTTATCAAGACCGACTTTGCCCGCGCATTGTGGGAAGACGAAGCGATGTTGAAAGAGCGTATGGTGACCACGCCACTAAGACGCATTGGTGATCCAGATGAGATTGCTGGCGCTGCTGTCTTCTTGGCCTCGCAGGCGGGCTCTTACGTCACAGGGCAAAGTTTGGTGGTCGATGGTGGGGTGACGATTTAACGAACTTTCAAGTTAAATTAAAGTCTCATAAAAAATGCCTCGCATAGCGAGGCATTTTTATTAGGTAGTAACTTACTTGGCTTAGCTAATGGTTAGTGAGACGGCTCAGGCGCAGAACCATTCTTGATACGGTCATAAGCCCAAGTGCCTACAGGCCACAGCAAGATGACGATGGTGCTGATCGCGAGCCACATCGCAATCGGACGGGTAAAGAAGACCCAAGGGTCGCCGTCAGACTTGATCATCGAGGTCACGAAGTTTTCTTCCATCATCGTGCCGAGTACTACGCCCAAGATGGCGGGGGCAACGGGAAACCCGTTCTCTTCAAAGATGAAGGACACCACACCAAAGAACAAGATCAAAGTAACACCCCATACAGAGTTGTTAATCGAGAAGGAGCCAACGATACAGAACATCAAAATAATAGGCATCAAGATATTGCGTTTCACACGCAAAAT
>DDYJ01000157.1:36548-37908 GCA_002347905.1 Comamonadaceae bacterium UBA2237
AAGATAAATACCAAGAAGATCGCATAAATGTTCTCCGGGTTGTTGATGAAAATCATCGGCCCTGGGTTCATATTTTTCAGATAGAGCACGCCAATGGCAATGGCGGTGATGGAATCACCCGGAATACCAAACACGATGGCAGGAATCCAAGCCCCCGCTAGCGACGAATTGTTAGCAGCACCCGACTCCACGATGCCTTCTACGTGGCCTGTTCCAAATTTTTCTGGTTCATCGGAAAACTTCTTGCTCATGGCGTAGCTCAACCAAGAAGCCATGTCCGCGCCAGAACCGGGTTGTATGCCGATGATGGTGCCCAAAGCACTCCCGCGCAAAAGCGCCCATGGGTATTTTTTGAGCAATCCCCACATGCCCGTAAAGATGTTGCCGATTTTTTCGGTTGCGATCATCGGAGGCGGGTCCATATTGGTGATGTAGCGCAGCAACTCGGAGACTGCAAACATGCCCACCATCATGGGGATCAACTCGACCCCACTCATCAACTCTTTCATCCCGAAAGTAAAGCGCAAATGGCCAGCTGGGTTCTCTAGTCCAATACAAGCGATGAGCAAACCGAGTAGCAAAGACACACTAGCTTTCAGCACACTGGTGTTGCCAATGAATACCGCACCCGCCAATCCAAGAACAACCAACCAGAAGTATTCGAAAGATGAAAACTTCAAGGCAATTTCAGCCAAAGCAGGTGAAAAAAGCACCATCACGATAGTGCCGAACAATCCCCCGATGGCAGAGAACACCAAACCAGCGCCTAAGGCAACTTCTGCTTGCCCTTTGAGCGTCATTTGATAGGCCTCGTCGGTATAAGCGGCCGAAGCGGGTGTGCCAGGAATACGAAGCAAAGCACCTGGTATATCGCCAGAAAAGATCGCCATAGCCGTGGCAGTGACGATGGCCGCTATGGCCGGAACCGGAGGCATAAAGAATGTGATGGGTACCAATAAGGCGGTAGCCATCGTGGCGCTCAAGCCAGGAATAGCGCCTACAAATAAACCGAATATGGCCGAACACGTGATGACCAGTAAGACATACGGATCAAACACCAGCCAAAAAGCTTGGAGTAAAACAGCAGTGGTCATGGTCTTACTTCCTTACCACTGAAAGGGCATCAACAAACCCCAAGGAAGTGGGACACGAAGGCCCTTATAGAAAATAAAGTGCACCACGAGCGTGGTGATGATGGCAATCGGAAAAATCATTTTGGGGCGAACTTCAAGCACCGCAAACATGACGGCCAACAGCAAGGTTCCACAGATGATGAAACCTAAGAAATCTGACAAGTAAATATAAAAAAATAAGCAACCAACGGTGACTAAAAAGTTACGCAGGTGAAACCAAGATTTCA
>DDYJ01000104.1 GCA_002347905.1 Comamonadaceae bacterium UBA2237
GCTTGCTCGGCTTTTGGCGGCCACATCATCGTGGGCTTGGACGCCAAAGACGGCAAAGTGGCTACCGACGGTTGGAGCAAATTGACGGGCCACGAAGTGATTGACCTTGGCAAAAAATTCGAAGACTACGGCGTTGAATCCATCATCTACACCGACATTGGCCGTGACGGCATGTTGAGCGGCATCAACATCGAGGCGACGGTCAAACTTGCGCAAGCACTCACCATTCCTGTGATTGCTTCTGGTGGTTTGTCCAATATGGCGGATATCGAAAAGCTCTGCGAAGTAGAAGACGAAGGCGTCGAAGGCGTGATTTGTGGACGCGCGATTTACAGCGGCGACCTCGACTTTGAAAAAGCCCAAGAACGCGCGGATGAACTCAATGGTTGAGTATTTCCGCAACCTTCCTTGCTACCGTTTGAGCTTGGCCTGTGGTGACACCGTATTGATTGCTTTGCAAGGCGCGCAGGTGTTGTCATGGGTATCGCAAGGACGTGAGCGTTTGTTCTTGAGTCCTAACAACAAGTTTGACGGGCACACGCCCATTCGTGGCGGTGTGCCGATTTGTTTCCCCCAGTTCAACCAGCGCGGTCCTTTGCCGCGACATGGCTTCGTGAGAACCATGGAATGGGAGGCGCAAGACCGCGTGGAGTCGCCCGAGATTGCATTTCAAGATTTTTCGTGTGCTACCCAAGCGCATACTTTGGCGCATTGGGAGTTCCAGTTTGAAGCGCAATACCGCGTCGAAATTGAGCCTGGCCAACTCAACCTCACATTGCGAGTGACCAATAACGATTCAAACACGCTGCAATTCACTGGCGCACTGCATACCTATTTGGCGGTGGACGATATCGCTCTAACCGAACTCCGCGGTTTAGACGGCCTGCCTGAATGGGACGCAGTAGAAGACGTGCACATGATTGCACCCCCTAGCTTGCACTTCGACGGCGAGTTCGACCGCGTCTACCACGCAGGTGACAACGCCTTGCATTTGCAAGACGGCAGCAGCTTGCTACAAATTGCGCAAAGCCCCAGCTGGGCACATACCGTGGTGTGGAACCCCGGCCCTGAAAAATCTGTCGAATTACCCGACCTACCCGACGATGGTTTTGCGCGTATGCTGTGCGTAGAAGCTGCCCAAGTATTTGAGACCGTGCACCTCGAGCCCCAAGAAGAGTGGCAAGGCTGGCAGCGTTTGCGCGTGGTCGGATAAATGCTTGCCAAGCGCATCATCCCTTGCTTGGATGTCACAGGCGGTCGCGTTGTCAAAGGCGTGAACTTTGTGGAATTGCGCGATGCGGGTGACCCCGTTGAAATCGCCGCCCGTTACAACGACCAAGGCGCGGATGAACTCACCTTTCTTGACATCACCGCCACCAGCGACGCGCGCGATGTCATCTTGCACATCATCGAGGCGGTGGCGTCGCAGGTGTTTATTCCGTTGACTGTGGGGGGTGGTGTGCGTACGGTAGAAGATGTGCGCCGCTTACTCAATGCGGGTGCAGACAAAGTGAGTTTCAATTCAGCGGCAATTGCTAATCCGCAAGTAATTCGAGACGCTTCTGCCAAATACGGCGCACAGTGCATCGTGGTGGCCATCGACGCCAAACGCCGCAGCGCGCAAGACGAGCAACGAATCGGTGCCAACGGCTTACCCATGGGGCCAGGTTGGGATGTCTTTAGCCACGGCGGACGCCAAAACGTCGGTCTGGATGCAGTGGCGTGGGCTGTCCAAATGGCCGAGTTTGGTGCTGGAGAAATTTTGTTGACCAGCATGGACCGTGATGGCACCAAAGCAGGGTTTGATTTAGAGCTTACGCGAGCTGTGAGTGACGCTGTAAGCGTGCCTGTGATTGCTTCGGGTGGGGTGGGCAACCTAGACCACTTGGCGGACGGTATTCAAATGGGTGGAGCTGATGCGGTACTCGCCGCTAGTATTTTTCATTATGGTGAATACACAGTGGGGCAGGCTAAGGAGAGGATGCGGGAGCGGGGGATTGCGGTAAGGGTGTGAGGTTTACAGGCGAGTTTTGTTATGTCAAAACCGGCCAATCACTAACTAAATTTAATTGTAATTAATTAATTTATAAATGTCTAAATATTTACAATAGTACTTTTAAAGTATTAAAAGGGAATTTAGATAATGAAAGTTGAAAAGAATGCTGCTCATTTGGTAAGTGGTGCGTCACAGACGATAGTTAGCCTAATTGCTTGAGATTGAAGGTACAAATTCTTCTGGCTAAAAGTATTTTGTAGATACAATTTAAGCGGTTGCACATGCTCACATGGAATGAGTCAAAGCGCAGGCTGAACATCAATAGGCACGGCCTCGATTTCGTTGGATGCGATGCAATCTGGGACCACTTCACGGTAACTCGCGAAGACAAACGGCAAGACTACGGAGAAGAGCGCTTGGTTTGCTTTGGACTCCTTGAGGCTGAAGTGGTTGTTTTGGTTTACACCGAGCGTGCGCAAGGTCCTCACGTCATCTCGTTGAGAAAGGCAGAAAAACATGAAGCAAACTACTACCGCCAAGTTGCCAAAGAAAACCTCGGCTAAGGTCGACGACACAGACAATCCTGCGTGGACGGAAGATATGTTGGGCAAGCCCGTGCTCAAACGTGGTCGCGGACCACAGGCTGCGCCTACAAAAATCCTTACCTCTATTCGATTAGATGCAGATATCTTGGAGTTTTTTAAGGCGCAGGGCGCTGGCTATCAATCACGAATTAACACAGCGCTTCGTAGGGAAGTAAAGCGACATTTAGCAACGCGTCCCGGCTAGACCCCTAAAAAGTTAGCGTAGGGTGATGGCTATAACCATTAAGATCCTCCCCCATGCACTGGCTAGACAAAATCAAATTTGACGACAAAGGCCTCGTCCCCGTTATCGCCCAAGAACAATCCACCGGCGACGTACTCATGTTCGCGTGGATGAACCGCGAGGCGCTTCAACTCACCGCGGAATTAAAGCGCGCGGTCTATTTCAGCCGTTCACGCAATAAGTTGTGGTTCAAGGGCGAAGAGTCAGGCCACATGCAAACCGTGCACGATATCCGCATCGACTGCGACAGCGATGTGGTTTTGCTCAAGGTCACGCAAGAGGGCCATGATCCTGGCATCGCCTGCCATACTGGCCGTCACAGTTGCTTTTACCAACGCTTAGAAGGCGATGCGTGGCAAGCGTGCGAGCCTGTGCTCAAAGACCCTGAATCTATTTACAAGTGAACACCATGCGTTCCAACCCAGCCAATACCTCTGACACTTTGATGCGTCTTGCCGACGTCATTGAAACGCGCAAACCCGCCAACGGCGGTGACCCCGAAAAAAGCTATGTCGCCCGCTTGCTGCACAAAGGGCCTGACGCATTTTTGAAAAAAATTGGCGAAGAAGCGACCGAAACGGTGATGGCTGCCAAAGACATCGACAACGGTGGCGAGCGCTCTAAATTAACCAATGAAGTGGCAGACCTCTGGTTCCACAGCATGATCGCGCTGGCGCACTATGGTTTGACACCTGCCGACGTGGTGGACGAGCTTGCGAGGCGTGAAGGATTGAGCGGTTTGGAAGAAAAAGCCCTGCGCAAAGCGCAACAACGAGAGGACGGCGAGGACTGATATGCAAGACCCAAACTGTATTTTTTGCAAAATCATCGCGGGGCAGATTCCCTCGCGCAAGGTCTATGAAGACGACGAGATCTTTGCTTTTCACGATATCAACCCATGGGCGCCGGTGCATTTTTTGATCATCCCTAAGATGCACATTCCATCTTTGGCGCAATTAGAACCCGCGCATGAATCATTGATTGGTCGCATGGTGGGCTTGGCGCCCAAGTTGGCCTTGCAAGAAGGCGCAAGGCCTTACCCCGAAGGGGGTTTTAGGTTGGTAACTAATACTGGCAAAGAGGGCGGACAAGAAGTACACCATTTGCATTGGCATGTTATGGGTGGTCCGCGCCCGTGGTTACGTGGCTGATTAGAATCAGGCTAATTGTTTAGGAGTTTCGTATGGGTTCGTTTTCGCTTTGGCATTGGTTAATCGTGCTCGTGATCGTGATGTTGGTCTTTGGCACCAAGAAGTTGCGCAATTTGGGCTCTGACTTGGGTGGCGCGGTCAAAGGATTCAAAGACGGCATGAAAGACGGCAGTGCGCCCGCCGAGGAAAAACCTGCAACGCCCGCGCCCGCAGTAGGCGGCACAGCTTCAGCCACTGAAAAAAACACCATTGACGTAGAAGTCAAACACAAGTCTTAAGACCTGTGTGATCGTGCGTTGTGATTGATCTTGGCATTTCCAAAATGGCACTTATTGGTGCCGTGGCATTGGTCGTCATTGGCCCCGAAAAACTACCAGGGTTAGCACGTACTCTGGGCGCTCTAATTGGCAAAGCTCAGCGCTATGTGGCCGATGTCAAGGCCGAAGTCAACCGCTCGATGGATTTGGAAGAGCTAAAGAAGATGAAAGACAGCGTTGAAAACACTGCCCGTGACGTTCAAAACTCGGTACAAACCGCCAGCAATGAATTCGAAAAAGATTGGGCGGATACCACTGCGCAATTAACCGGTGAGAGTTGGGCGGCGAATGTCACTGCTCCGGTCCCCGAATACCAAAACCCCAAGAAAAAATGGCGCCTCAAACGCGGTGCAACGCCCCATTGGTACAAGGCACGCATGGGCGTTCGTACCAAAGCGCTATCTGGCGCGGCCCGTGTGGCTAAATTTCGCCCCGCTGTAAAACCTAATGTCTGACAGCACCCCCAAAGACGAACTCGCGGGCAGCGAGCAACCGTTTGTCCAACATCTGGTTGAACTGCGTGACCGTTTGGTCAAAGCCTGTATTGCCATTGGTGTAGCGGCTGTGGCCTTGTCGATATACCCTGGCCCTGCTGAGCTCTACGACTTCTTGGCCGCACCTTTGATCGCGCAGTTGCCCGAGGGCGCAACCTTGATTGCTACGTCGGTAATTTCACCGTTTTTAGTCCCACTCAAAATTTTGTTGATGACNNTGCCTGTGGTGCTGTATCAAATGTGGGCATTTGTTGCCCCAGGCTTGTATTCACATGAGAAAAAACTGGTATTGCCCTTGGTGGTGTCTAGTACCTTACTGTTTTTTATTGGCGTTGCGTTCTGTTACTTCTTTGTGTTCGGCCAGGTCTTTAAATTCATCCAGAGCTTTGCGCCTAAGAGCATCACGGCCGCACCGGATATCGAAGCGTATTTGGGTTTCGTGATCACCATGTTCATTGCTTTTGGTTTGGCATTTGAGGTGCCGATTGTGGTGATCGTGCTGGCGCGTTTAAACGTTGTTTCGATCCAAAAGCTCAAAGACTTCCGTTCGTATTTCATTGTGTTGGCCTTTGTCATCGCTGCGGTCATCACCCCGCCAGACGTGGTGTCGCAATTGGCGCTAGCGATTCCGATGTGTATTCTTTACGAGGCGGGCATTTGGGCGGCTCAGCTATTTATCAAGCACACCCAAGCGCCTGAGACTGAGTTATGAAACGTTATTGGTTGCTTTTCTCCCAAGCGGTCACCGTTCTACTAGCGGCGTGGTTTGTGCTCGTCACTCTCAAACCTGAGTGGTTAAACCAACGCCCCTCCCTGCAAGGCGTTACTTTGTTAGAGGCGCCTTCCAATGCTGCGGGTACTGTGATGCCCGGCAGTATGAGCCCTGCCGCAAAACGCGCGGCGCCTGCGGTGGTCAGCATCGCCACTACGCAAGCGCGTAAAG
>DDYJ01000114.1 GCA_002347905.1 Comamonadaceae bacterium UBA2237
CTTTGATGCTGCCTGAGTCAGGCTTTAGCTCACCAGAAATTTGGTTAAACAACGTTGTTTTACCTGCACCATTGGGTCCGATGATCAAACGACGCTCACCAGGCTTGACTGAAAAAGAAACGTCTTGCGTGACCTTGATGCCACCGAAACTTTTGCACAGATTTTTTATTTCAAGCGCGAAGGTCATGGCTTACTCCCGCTTTTGAAACGATCTTTCCAGACAGATACAGCAGATACCAAACCTGCAGGCATGAAGATCACAATAAATAAAAATACCAACCCAAGGAGCATGTTCCAGCGCTCTACATAAGCGGATGCATAGTTCTTAAGCACCACTACGACAAACGCTCCGAGTAAAGGCCCCACCAATGTGCCAGAGCCACCAGCAATCACACATAACAATGCCTCTGCTGAAACAGTGATCGCCATCACGCTAGGGTGAATGTATTTGTGAAAGTACACATACATCAAGCCAGCGACTGCACCTAAGTAACTGGCGATGACAAACGTAGTCCAGCGAATCGCCCAGACGTTGTAGCCAAGCGCACTCATGCGGCGCGCTTGGTCGCGCGTTCCACGAATCGAAGCACCAAAAGGTGAACGGATCATCACATGGATCATATAAATACATGCGCAGGTGATGACAAGCACAAACCAATAAAAATTATTGCTAATGTCCAGATCAATGCCAAATGGGTGGGGACGTGTCAGGCCTGACAAACCGTTGTCGCCATTCGTCACCGATACCCAGCGATAACCCAAACCCCAAACTATTTGCGACAAGGCTAAGGTCAACATCAAAAAACCCAAGCCTGTTGCACGTAAGGCGATCCAACCAAACACCATTCCAATCAATGTTGTCAGCGTCAAGGCAGCAGGCGCTGTAACCGAATGATCTAAGCCCATCTTGATAGATAACAAGGCTGAAATGTAAGCTGACAAGCCGAGGTAAGAAGCATGGCCTAAAGATGTCAACCCTGCGTATCCCACCAACAGATTCAAGCTCGACGCAAAAATCACGGCAATCAAAATTTGACTGCCTAAGTTGACAAAGTATTCACCCGAAACCAATGGCAGCAGCGCCAGAAAAACCAAACCCAACAAGATAGCGATTCGGTTCATGTTGTGACTCTTCCAAATAAACCTTGTGGTTTAAAGGCAATCACCACCACCATCGGTAAAAACAAAATCACATAGGCCAAATCTGGCACAAGCGCTATACCGAAGGTATAAATAAATCCAACAATAAAGCTGGCGACAAAGGTACCAATCAAACTACCTACCCCCCCCAATATCACCACAATCAGAGCTAGGGGCAACATATCCGCATCTAGCCCCGGATACGCATTGAAGATGGGGCCACCTAAGGCGCCACCTAATCCAGCCAATGCAGCACCTAAACAAAATACTGTCGTGAATAAAAGGGATGCAGGAATACCTACTGCACGCGCCATTGGCATATCGTCCACACCGGCGCGAATCATGGCGCCTAGTCGGGTTCTCTCCATCAGCAGATAAAGCAATATGCCCACTACGATTGAAAAACCTAAAACAACCAACCGGTACGTAGGAAAACGCAAGCCAAAAAATTCCATGGGTGCAAGAAACATGGCGGGGGTTTGAATGGGTAGTGGATCACCACCCCAAATCATCAAACATAAATCAGCCACTACGAACGACAGCCCTAGAGTAGCCAGCACTTGACCTTGGGCATTGTTGGTTAAGCGACGCAAAATAAATCGCTCGATCAAACCGCCCACCACAGCCATGGAAAACATAGAAGCGCTAGCTGCCAAAATCAAACCATGGCCGCCTCGGATCATCGAAGCAGCCACGTAAGCGCCAAGCATAAACAAGGACCCATGCGTCAAATTGGCAATGCGCATCAATCCAAAGATGAGCGCAAAGCCGGAGGACAGCATAAACAGCAGTCCTCCAAAAGCCAAACTGTTGAGAGTTTGGATGACCCAGATTTGCATAAGCGGCTTAGGACTCTAGATTCTTGGCAGGCGGCCAATCACGCGAATACACAGGGTTTGCTAAGAATTGCTTAGGGTCGTATGTCCAATACTGGCTGATGTTGGAATAAGTCTTGATCACGGAATTGACCAAGCGACCTTCTTTGCGGGCGACTTGTCGGATGTAGACATCTCCGACCACATTGCCGAGGTCATCGAATTTTACATAACCGCGTGCGGTAGGCACNNAGATAAAGGTCTGGCACATTGGTTTTCTTGAGGGCTGCCATAAATGCATCTTTGTTATTCACTTTGCCGCCAACAGCACTGACTGCAGCCTCCAACACAGCGCCGCTCACATAAGTGGCAGCTGCATAAAAGCCTGGGTCATAGTTGTATAACTTGCGGAAAGCAGGTGCAAACTTGGCGTTGATAGGATTACTCAATTCAGGTGAATACCAGCAAACAGTTTGAATACCCAAGGCTTCATCGCCCATGTTGCGAAGCACAGATTCATCCAGTGCAGTCATGCCTCCAACCACGGTCATCTTGCTACTCAGGCCGTATTCATTGAATTGACGCAAAAATCTAAAGCCGTTGGAGCCAGCAAATCCTAAAAAGATACCGTCCACATTGGTTTTTAGTTGGGCCAGAAAACTACCGTAATCGGGTGCAGTCAAAGGCGGAAACATTTTTTGAACGATCTTGCCGCCGTTTTCTTCGAAAACCCGCTGAAAGCCAGCATTCATTTCGTGGCCATATGCGATGTCATCAGCAATCAAAACCATACGCTTGAACTTCAAAGTTTTTGCGCAATGGTCTGCCATGACATGTGCGCACTGCGCCGATGTTGAGGTGGCTCGCACAAACCAAGGATTAGGTTTACGTTGCGTCATATCCTCAGCTGCTGCAACTGACAAGGTGGGAATTTTTTGCGCCTTGATGTAGTCATCAATCGCGAGTGCCTCGAATGCGGCCAAGGGGCCCATCAATACGTGTACTTTGTTGAGCTCCACCAACTCTTGCACTTTGGACTTGGCATTGGCAGGAACGCCGCCAGTATCCGCAACGATGAGCTGCACTTTTTGCCCGGCGATCATGTTGTTGCGCTCGTTCAAGTACATGAGCAACGCCCGCTCCATGTCTATACCGCCAGAAGCCAGGGGTCCCGTTTTAACCGTTAGTAATCCAATTCGAATAGCGTCGCCAGATTGCGCATGCAATGCAGTGGGCAAGGCCATGGTCATACCAGTAGCTGCAGTGGTTTGTAGAAAGTCGCGTCTTGTTGTCATGGTGTCTCCTAAATAGTTGCTCGGTTGAAATTCAAACTTGCTTTCATACCTCCTTCTGTGGGAGGTTATTGTTGACTCCCTCGCGGGATAACGGGCAGCAGCAAGTAAGGCTGCGCGTCAGAATCGAAATGTAAGGTGGTTTCACCATTAAAAATAGCCCTAGGACGATCACGCGGGTCATTGTGCAGAAACGGCCCGCATCCCAGTAGTTCATTTTTGAAGTTAGACAGTTTCAACCCCGTCTTCTCAGCATAGGTGTAATCCCGACCACGCAAAGACAGCGCGAGCCGATAACCGACTGGAATAACGATAGAGGTAGGCCACAACTCCACCTCCACCTCCACCGGTTTACCCGGAATTAATGGTTGCGGATGCGTATGGGTGTGGTAAGGGCGATAAGGCTTAGTCAGTTGGGTGTCTAGCGCTCTGTGTGAGGCACGCAACCAACCTTGCGCTACTGGCGTATGGGGATCAATAGCACCAGCGAATGTGACTTCGCGCATGTCAGGCGTCAAAACACGCAAGACTAAAAACAAGTCAGCATCAGCCGTGGATGAGGAAATTTTTAACTTCGCAGCAACTGGCCCTGTCAACTCCATCTCTTGGGCCATAGGAGCAGATACGAAAGTTAATCCATCACCCAGGGCTTGAAAACTCAAATATCCAGTGTCTACAGACGGATGTGATAACAAGGCTTGGTCTTTTGCGCCCAGAAACATCTTGGTCCACTGCGTTTGCGGCAGGGGCCAATTGCTCTCGGTGCGTTCCTCAAAATGCTTGACGTGGCGCACTTGTAAGCGCACAGGTGGCTCTTTATCCCAGCCGTTGTCTTCACCTTTTAGAAAGTGCGCAAAGAAACGCTTTTGAATTTGAACACCGTAATCTGTGTAAAAGTGCGTCCAATGCTCAAGCCCGTGCATCTCAAGCCATTTTTGTTTGGAGGCAGCACGCATAAAGCTTTCAGAGTTGCCCCGCAAGTGCAAACCTTGACCACCCCAATTCCCAGCCGATAAAAAAGGAACAGTGATCTTTTCCCACTGGG
>DDYJ01000123.1:0-1296 GCA_002347905.1 Comamonadaceae bacterium UBA2237
TTCTCTCCGAGTTGCTCACAAAAAACGGCCAAACCGTCGAGATCAAAGTCAAGCAGGTTGGCCGTCATGGGGTTGCAAGCGCAAGCGGGGCTTAGGCGCCGCCTATTGGCTTTTAGTAAACGTTCATTCCTGCGAAGAAGAACGCGATTTCAACTGCAGCAGTTTCAGGTGCGTCAGAGCCGTGCACAGCGTTGGCGTCAATGCTGTCCGCAAAGTCTGCGCGGATGGTGCCGGCGGCGGCTTTTTTAGGATCGGTAGCACCCATCAAATCGCGGTTTTTGAGAATAGCGTTTTCGCCTTCGAGCACGGTGATCATGACAGGGCCAGAGATCATGAATTCGACCAAGTCTTTGAAGAAAGGACGCTCTTTGTGGACGGCGTAGAAAGCTTCAGCTTCCCCACGTGACAAATGGGCCATGCGGGCAGCAACGATTTTGAGGCCAGCGGCTTCGAAACGGGCATAAATTTGGCCGATCACGTTTTTGGCAACAGCGTCTGGCTTGATGATGGAGAGGGTACGTTGGGTGCTCATGCGGGTCTTTTCCTGTGAGGGTTTTATTGAAACTTTTGGATGAAATTTGTAGCGTCTTTGTTCAAGCCCGTCATTTTAACCCGCCTAAGGGGTTTGCCCTAGGGTCTGCGGGGTTTTGGCTTGCCGACCAAGCCTGCGCGGAAGGCTTTTTCGCCTGCTTTCTTGCGCTGGCGCTCCATCGCAAGACTGTCTGCTCCGATGTAGCCTAGAGAGGTCTTCAAGGGGTCGGGGGCTGCGCCCTTGCTTGGCCGTGCGCGCACCAAACGCTGCGGCCCGTTGGAACGTTCTTCCGGTTGACGTGGCGTCGAAGGCCTTGGACCCACACTGTTTCCGCGTCTGCGGCTGTTAGCCCGTTCTGCGCGGTTATCTTGGCTTGGGCCACTTTGCAGAGGCGCTTTGGCGCCGGCGGCTTGCATCAACGCACGGATATCGTGTTCACGCAATTCAACAAAAGCACCGCGCTTGAGCCCGCGCGGCAACACCATGGCGCCATAACGGATGCGTATCAAACGGCTTACCGCATGGCCGACTGCCTCAAACATGCGTCGCACTTCGCGGTTACGTCCTTCGGAAATCGTAACCCGATACCAGCAGTTGGAACCTTCGCCACCGCCCTCTTCGATCGAACCAAATTGGGCCAGACCGTCTTCAAGGGTAATGCCATCCAACAAGCTTTGTTTTTGCTCATTACTGAGTTTGCCAAGTGAACGCACCGCGTATTCACGCTCCAAGCCAAAACGGGGGTGCATGAGTTGGTTGGCGAG
>DDYJ01000123.1:1333-8791 GCA_002347905.1 Comamonadaceae bacterium UBA2237
CGAAATACCGTGGGACGGTTTTGCGGATCGTCATGCGTCACCACTTCGCCAGCGGGCTTGTGATAGGCAATCACACGGGGCGCAGGCGGGGCAATACGCACCTTGACCAACTTGCCGTTGACTTTGATTTGGTCGCCAAACTGCACCCGTTGGCCTACGTGTGCGGGCTCTTGGTTGACGGACACATGGCCATCGGCGATCAGTCGCTCCATCTCGATGCGCGAACCCAAACCCGATTGGGCCAAGACCTTGTGCAACTTGGGCGATTCTGCTTGGGGCAAAAGTACGCGTTTGGGTGGCGTGGCATCCTCTTTGGCCAATTCCGCATCGAACTGGCCAGACACCACGTCTGAGAACTCAATGCGGGAGGCTTCTGCTTCGTCTGCTGGGACCAAAGGGATATCTTTGGGATCAGGCGTCATGGGGGCGGTTGTCGTTTTCTGACGCAGTGGCTTCTGCAGAAGCGTCCTCAATAGAGAGTTGCGCGCTGTCATCATGGTCATTCAACTGCGCAAAAGCATTGGCTTGTGCCTGTGCGGTGTCATAGACAGGCAATTGGTCAAGGGAAGCCAAACCAAGGTCATCTAAAAATTGGCGGGTGGTGGCAAACAGCGCGGGACGACCCACGGTTTCACGGTGGCCAATCACTTCGACCCAGCCACGGTCTTCGAGTTGCTTGAGCACCAATGAGTTGATGGTGACGCCACGGATATCTTCTAAATCGCCACGGGTAACAGGTTGGCGGTAGGCAATGATGGCCAAAGTTTCCATCGCTGCGCGGGTGTATTTGGGAGGTTTTTCGGGGTTGAGACGGTCTAAGTATTCGCGCATTTCAGGGCGACTTTGGAAGCGCCAACCGCTGGCGACTTGTACTAACTCGACGCCACGCTGCGTCCATTCGAGTTGCAACTCTTCGAGCAGGGTTTTGATGGTGTCGACACCCAAGGCGTCATCGAACAGCACGCGTAGTTCGCGAGGCTGAATGGGTTGGTGAGAGCAAATCAATGCGGTCTCAAGGACACGCTTGGCATCCGCGGTGTTCATCGTGAAGTTTCCGGGGTTAATCTAGACAGAGCCAAAGGACTCAGCGCTTTCACAAGCGCGAGCGGGCATTCTACCCGAGGCATGCAGTGGCCCTGCGGCTTAAGACAGGCTCAGATGAGGCGATAAAACGGCTTGATTCAAGGATTCAAGTCTTGGCCAAGCCAGCTTCCAATCCCAAATGGTCTAGCAATTCGCGCATATCTTCTGGGACAGGCGCCTCAAAGGCTAAAGGCGCTCCAGAGATGGGATGGATGAACCGCAAGCGATAGGCATGCAGGGCCTGCCTACTGATACCCAACTGCATCGGACCTGCATACATGGCGTCGCCCAACAAGGGATGGCCGATATGCGCCATATGCACACGAATTTGGTGGGTCCGCCCCGTGTGCAAAACGCAACGCATCAAGCAGGCGTCTTCCTGCGAGCTCAAACATTCAAAACTGGTGTGCGCCGGTTTACCGGGTAAGCGCTCTAAATCAACAACCGCCATACGCAAGCGGTTGCGGTAGTCTCGACCGATTGCACCTTCGACTTCGCGCATCGGGTTGGAAGAATTCCATTTACGGTAAGCCACAGCTAAATATTCACGGTGAACTTCACGCTCCGCGATCATGGCGACCAAAGCGTCCATGGCTTTTCGGGTGCGTGCCACCACCATCAAGCCACTGGTGTCTTTATCCAAACGGTGCACGATGCCAGCCCGGGGCAACATGACGGCTTGTGGATCTAGGGCTAACAAGCCGTTCAACAAAGTTCCACTCCAGTTACCAGGTGCGGGATGAACTACCAAGCCTGCGGGTTTGTTGATCACCCGCAAATCTGCGTCTTCGTACACAACATCTAAAGCGATTTCTTCTGGTTTGAACGCTTGGCTTTGCGGCGTGGGCCTCAAAACAACTTGGTAATGTTCGCCCGCACGAACCTTGATGGACGGCTTGTTGATCAACCTTGCCTCAGGTAACACACAGTTCACACAACCTTCTGCCAAAAGTTGTTGCGAGTAGCTGCGAGAAAACTCAGGTAGCAATTGCGCCAACGCACGGTCTAAGCGTTCTCCATGCATGGCAGTTGGAATTACTAAATCACGTTGCTCTAATTCCGGGCCCTCTGCTAAATCAACGATCTCGTCTGGTAATTCGTCAGTCAATGCGTCTGACTGCGCAAGCGAGGTGGGCAGCAGTTGAGCCGATAGAATGGGTCGAATTTGCTTCAAGAGGATGGCCTGTGTTGATTAGTAACAAATTATCGGCTCTAGCGCGATGTTTCAGCGTGGTGGGCGCGATTCTTTTAGGTGCATGCGCCATCGAGAACGATCTCACCAAATCTTGGTCGGTCGATAAACTCTACCAAGAGGCCAAAGACGAACTCGCCGCTGGCGCCTACGACAAAGCAATTGGCTACTACGAAAAACTCGAAGGTCGCGCGGCCGGCACGGCTATCGCCCAACAAGCGCAACTAGACAAAGCCTGGGCCCAGTACAAAACCAAAGAGCCTGTGCAAGCCGTTGCAACACTCGATCGTTTCATCAAATTGCATCCAGCGAGTCCAGCGATGGACTACGCCTTGTATTTAAAAGGCCTCGTGAATTTCAATGAAGACTTGGGTTTGTTTTCATCCATCACCGATGAAGATGTGGCTGAGCGTGACCCTAAGCAGGCCAAAGAATCTTTTGAAGCATTCCGTGAACTAACACTGCGTTTCCCTAATTCCAAATACACGCCAGACGCCAAAATGCGTATGGCCTTTATCAAAAATTCTCTGGCCCGCTCTGATGTCTACGTAGCCAGGTATTACTTCAAGCGCGGGGCGTATGTGGCCGCATTGAACCGTGCCCAAGCAGCGGTTCAAGAATATCGCGATGTGCCTGCTGTGGAAGAAGCATTGTTTTTAATGTTCCAGTGCTACGACAAATTGGGGCTAGAACAACTGCGCGACGATACACGTCGTGTACTTGACAGCACTTATCCCGACAGCAAACTGCTCTATCCAGAGCGTTACAAGTCTAAAAAACCTTGGTGGAAGCCTTGGTAGTTTTATAGGGCCTTAAGCGCTTCGTGTAATTCTTCTTGAGTATGCAGTTGGCGCATATTGGGCATTGCGGCCAACAGTCGTTTGCCATAACCCGTCGTAGCCAAACGGTTATCACACACAACCAACACCCCCCGGTCAGATTCGCGCCGTATCAAACGACCTGCGCCTTGCTTCAAAGCAATCACCGCCTCGGGCACAAAGAAGTCATTGAATGGGCTTCTTCCCTGGGCCTCTAAACGTTTACCGCGAGCTTCCACAATCGGGTCGTTGGGCGGTGGGAACGGCAACTTGTCAATGATCACCAATTGCAACGCATCACCGGGCACATCAAAGCCTTCCCAAAAAGTGGCTGAAGCCACCAGCACACAACCGCCCAGCTGTGGCGTTGCATCTTGGAATCGGGCCATCAATTCACGCTTAGGCCATTCACCCTGTATCAAAACTTCGATGCCAGAGCCTTCTAGTTGCTGCTTCATCGTGTCACCAATCGCACGCAAAGCACGCAAGGTAGTGGTGAGCACCAAAGTTTTTCCACCTAGGGCACGCACTGCATTGCCTGCCAATTTAGCAACTTGCGCACTGTGCGCTGGATCGTTCGGGCGCACAATGTTTTTGGGTACAAACATAGAGGCTTGATTGGGATAGTCAAAGGGACTTTCCACACGCAAAACTTGCGCTGACTCTAAGCCGCAAGGCTCTGTGAACCATCGCAAAGTCGGTTCATCACCCAGCGTGGCGGATGTAAAGATCCAGCTTCTGGGAGCAGCCTGCTTGAGTAGCCGCTCGCGGACAGTGTCTGCAATGTCTAAAGGCGCCTGCATCAAACGCATTTGCGACGATGTCACGTCGAGCCATCGCACCGTTTGCGGATCGCATGCTTTGGCAAAGAGTGAAACACGCGTCATGACGTCCACCATGCGTTCTTGTAATCGCAAGAAGTCTGGCGCAACTTCCATCACGGTTTCCAATGATTGGGCGATATTGTCAGCCGCTTGGTAAACACCTTGCAGGGCATGCTGCCATGCGTCTGCAGCAATTCCCTCGGGCGTGGGCTCGGTCCATTTGATCTTGGTCGACGTATTGCGCTGCCCCACCAACAACCGTAAATCTCTGGCGCTCATTTCAAGCGCGGACGCTAATCCTTGCCAATCCGCAAAACCACGCGCGAGTTGTAAACCCGTAGCCAACAGATCGCGGGTTAAGTCAAGCAGTTGAGAAGTGCTCAGTTGTTGCCCTAAAAAGTTCACACCAGTTTCATTGAGTTGGTGTGCTTCGTCAAACACCACAACGCGAACGCTCGGCAGCAACTCCGCCATGCCGGACTCGCGCACAGCCAAGTCTGCAAAAAACAAATGGTGATTGATGACCACGATATCTGCCGCCAGCGCATCGCGGCGCGCGTTGTTGACGTGGCAGTTTTTAAATGCTGGGCATTGTGAGCCCAAACAGTTTTCGCGGTTGGAGGTGATCCACGGAATCAATGACGACCGTTCATCTAGGCCAGGCAACTCTGCCAAATCACCCGTTTGGGTGGTCAAGGCCCAAGTCTCCACCTTGGCCAACATGCGCACTTGATGTCGATCGGGCAAAGACGCATCTTGCCTTGCCATTTGCATTCTGTGGGTACATAAATAATTGCTTCGCCCCTTTAGCAGTGCCATGCGAATGGGCAAATTAAATGCAGCTATCAGTCGTGGAATGTCACGTGCAAACAATTGGTCTTGTAAAGCCTTGGTCGCGGTAGACAGCAAGACGCGCTCGCCACTGAGCAAAGCTGGCACCAAATACGCAAAGGTTTTACCAACGCCGGTACCCGCCTCCACGACCAGACTACCACCTTCGCTGATGACATCTGCAACCGCAAGCGCCATATCGGTTTGACCTGTACGCGGTTGAAACTGCTGGGTTGCTTGCGAAAGAATGCCGCCTTCTAGAAATGCCTCTTGCACGCGACTACGCAAAAGCTGTGTGTCTTGCGTTGGCATCAATTAGTGCAAATAATAGGAAGTGATTGCAGCGAAAGAATCGATATCACACAGGTATCACTTGGAACGCACTGGCGAAGGCAATGGATCTGCGGGAGCATTGGTGCGTTCTTGCAAACGTTTTTCTGTGTCTGCCCGATGTTCTGCTGCCTCGCGTTGTTTGGCTTCGTAGTTAGGACGATTCTTGCCTTGATTGGCGTAGTCTTGTTTCTTCTGTTCTGTGCGCTCTTGTCGGTCTTTCGCCGCCTGTTGCGCATCTTGCCGTTGATTTTCTGCCTCTTGAAGTTGGGCGTCACTGGTTTTCTCAGCAGTACGCTGTATTGACTCGAAAGCTTTGATCTGACGCTCTAAGGCGTTAAATTTGTTTTCTTCTTTGCGCAATACAGCCAAAACTTCCAATCTTTTGTCGCGCGCCTTTAATTGGCAACCCACTACATCAAATCTTTGGTAGCACTCACGCATAGCCTTTTGGTAGTTGGCGTCCATTTCTTCACGCTTTTTCTCTAGGCGCGTGCTTTCCGCCAGCCTGTCTTCATCAGAGGGAATTTCTGAGGCAGACAAGATTTGCGCAAAAGATACATTGCTACCCACGCAAAGCATGAACAGAATGGTTGATAAGAATTTGTAATGTGTCATGTCAATGCCGTATCTACGACGCGCTTACCCAACGCCAAAAATTCGGCCGATTGCATTTCACGCAAGCGTGAAACCGTGCGCACAAACTCGTGCGCTAAGGGCCCTTCTGTATAGAGCTCTGCAGGTTGCACTTCAGCCGATAAGATGAATTTCACATGCCTATCGTACAAAACATCGACCAACCAGGTAAATCGGCGTGCCTCAGAGGCTCTGTTGACCGGCATATAAGGCACATCGCTTAAGAAAACCGTGTGAAATTGAGATGCAATTTCAAGATAATCGTTTTGGGAACGCGGACCACCACATATATCTTTGAAATCAAACCACACCACGCCACCTGCTCTTCTACGCGCTTTGATCTCGCGTGACTCAATGTGGAGCAATGGCTCTTGGTCTTGGCATTCCGCTAATCGGTTAAAAGCGTCAGTCATAGCGGCATCGGCTTTTGGTCCTGACGGGCAGTGGAATAAATCTACCATCTCGAGGGTCTGTCGACGATAGTCGGTCCCGTTGTCCACATTGATCACTTCTAGTTTGTTATTGAGCAATTCAATGGCAGGCAAGATGCGGTCACGGTGCATACCCCCGGGGTATAAATAGTCTGGCTTGAAGTTGGAAGTGGTGATGAATCCCACGCCATGTTTAAAGAGCGAGTCCAACAAACGGTAAAGAATCATCGCGTCAGTAATATCTGCAACATGGAATTCATCAAAGCAAATTAACTTGAAGCGCTTGGACATCTGCTCGCCCAAGATGTCCAGAGGGTCAGCATTACCTTGAAGTTCGCGCAACTCTCGGTGAACTTCACGCATGAATTCGTGGAAATGCAAGCGGGTTTTACGTACGAGTGGAACAGACTCGTAAAAGCAGTCCATCAAAAAGCTTTTGCCACGACCAACGCCACCATACAAATACACACCTCGCGGAATATCTGGATGGTTAATAATTTTTTTGATCGAGTTCGAGCGCTTCTCTTTGTAATGCGACCATTCGGTGGCACATCGCTCTAGCGCATCGATGGCACGAAGTTGTGCAGGGTCACTTTTGAACCCTCTGGTTTTTAATTCTTTTTGGTAATTTTGGTAGACCGACATCGCAATGTGTATTGTGCCTTGATGAAGACTGCAACCGAAAAAAAGCCCGCTGCTAACAGCGGGCTTTGAACTATTTTGAAGCGCAATTTAAAAATTCAAAGTGCGTTTATCAACCGCCAATGCAGCCTCTTTGGTGGCTTCCGATAAAGAAGGATGCGCATGACAAATACGCGCGATGTCTTCTGCGGATGCTTTGAACTCCATAGCCACTACAGCCTCAGATATCAACTCGCTGGCCATAGGGCCGACGATGTGCACACCCAAAATTTCATCGGTCGTGGCATCCGCTAAAAACTTCACCATACCAGTGGTGTCGCCTAATGCGCGCGCGCGGCCGTTGGCCAAAAATGGGAAGGTTCCTGCTTTGTATGCCACGCCATCTGCTTTGAGTTGCTGCTCAGTACGGCCAACCCACGCAATTTCTGGGCTGGTGTAAATCACCCAAGGAATGGTGTTGAAGTTGACATGGCCATGTTGTCCAGCGATACGCTCTGCAACGGCAACGCCCTCTTCTTCTGCTTTGTGCGCGAGCATAGGGCCACGCACCACATCGCCCACAGCCCACACACCGGGTACATTGGTTTTGCAATCGCCGTCAACCACGATGGCACCGCGCTCGTCTAGTTGCAGGCCAATCGCTTCAGCACCTAAGCCAATGGTGTTGGGTA
>DDYJ01000123.1:8887-9643 GCA_002347905.1 Comamonadaceae bacterium UBA2237
ATCTTCAAACCTTGCTTATCGAATGCTTTTTTAGCTTCTTTGGCGATTTGCTCATCTACCGCACCTAAGAAGGTGGGAAGGCCTTCCAAGATAGTGACGTCTGCACCTAAGCGACGCCAAACTGAACCCATTTCCAAGCCAATTACGCCCGATCCAATCAAGGCGAGCTTTTTGGGAACGCTACCGATGCGCAGTGCACCGTCGTTTGACAACACATTGACTTCGTCAAATGGTGTTCCAGGCAAAGCACGGGCATTGGAGCCAGTGGCGATGATGATTTGTTTTCCAACAATAGACTCTTCTGCCTTACCAGTTACTTTTATTTCAAAGCCACCTTCTGCGGCTTTGACAAACGTTCCACGGCCATGGAAAAAAGTAATCTTGTTCTTTTTGAAAAGGTACAAAATACCGTCGTTGTTTTGTTTCACGACAGAATCTTTACGGCCAAGCATTTTCGAAACGTCCATCTTCACATCTTTGGCAGAAATGCCATGCTCTGCAAAGTGGTGGTTGGCGTGGTCAAAGTGTTCGCTCGATTGCAACAATGCTTTGGAAGGAATGCAACCTACATTAGTACAGGTACCGCCAGGTGCTGGACCGCCCTCTGCGTTTTTCCATTCATCGATACACGCCACTTGAAAACCAAGTTGTGCTGCACGAATGGCAGCGATGTAACCACCTGGGCCACCGCCAATCACTACGACGTCGAATTGTTTACTCATGATGCATTTCTCTTAGATAAAAAACGCCCCCAAT
>DDYJ01000117.1:0-678 GCA_002347905.1 Comamonadaceae bacterium UBA2237
TGCACCATGTCTTTGCGCCAGATCTTCGTTACCACTGCCCTGCCCTATGCCAACGGCAACTTCCATATTGGCCACATCATGGAATACATCCAAGCCGATATTTGGGTGCGGTTTCAACGCATGCAGGGGCATGCTGTGAATTTTGTAGGTGCAGACGATACGCACGGTGCACCCATCATGATTGCTGCTGAGAAGGCAGGCATCACGCCGCAACAGTTTGTTGCCAACATTGCTGCTGGTAGGAAACAGTATTTGGATGGCTTTCACATCAGCTTTGACAACTGGCACAGCACCGATGCTGTTGAAAACCACGAACTTGCCAAACAAATCTACAAAGACCTGCGCGATATTCCAGCATCACTTGGCGGCTCGCTCATTGAGCGCAAAACCATTGAACAGTTCTTCGACCCAGAAAAGAATATGTTCTTGCCGGACCGGTTCATCAAAGGCGAGTGTCCTAAATGCCACGCCAAAGACCAATACGGGGACAACTGCGAAGTGTGTGGCGCTGTCTATGCGCCTACTGATTTGATCAACCCATATTCTGCTTTGTCTGGCGCTAAGCCCGAACTCAAAAGTTCAGAGCACTTCTTTTTTAAATTGTCGGACCCACGTTGTGTGGAGTTTTTACAGAACTGGACGCAAGGCTTGGATGAACAAGGCAAGCCTCGCTTGCAA
>DDYJ01000117.1:757-1047 GCA_002347905.1 Comamonadaceae bacterium UBA2237
GCGCCTGGTAAATACTTTTATGTTTGGTTGGATGCGCCTGTTGGTTACTTAGCGTCGCTAAAGAACTTGCTCGACAAACGTCATGCGGCAGATGCAAAGAGCCCCACTTATGAAGCCTATATGGCTGATCCAAGTCTTGAGCAATACCACTTCATTGGCAAAGACATCGTCACGTTTCACACTTTGTTTTGGCCTGCCATGTTGCATTTCAGCGGACGCAAATCGCCCAACAATGTGTTCGTGCATGGCTTCTTAACCGTCAACAACGGCGAGAAGATGAGTAAGAGCCG
>DDYJ01000117.1:1080-2628 GCA_002347905.1 Comamonadaceae bacterium UBA2237
GCCAAACTCAACGGACGCAACGAAGACGTGGACTTTAACGCCGACGACTTTATGGCGCGGGTCAATGCGGATTTGGTCGGTAAGTTCATCAACATTGCTAGCCGCTCTGCAGGGTTTATTGCGAAACGCTTTGAAGGCAAGTTGGGCGTTATGTCTGATGATGGCCATGCTTTGTTGTCACAGTTGCGTGAGGCACTCGCCCCGATTGCGCAACACTTTGAATCTCGCGACTTTGCGCGCGCATTGCGCGAGACCATGGCATTGGCCGATCGCGTGAACGAATATGTTGACACCAACAAGCCTTGGGAGCTCGCTAAGTTGACTGGGCAAGACACGCGACTGCACGATGTATGCACCACCTGCTTAGAAGCGTTTCGTCTTTTGAGCACCATGCTCAAACCTATCTTGCCCTCGCTTGCAGAGCAAGTCGAAGCCTTCTTAAAAATCTCTCCACTCACTTTTGCAAATGCTGCGCAGGCTTTGCATGCTGGTCATGTGATCGGCGAATACAAACACTTGATGCAACGCGTGGATATCAAAATGCTCGACTCTCTCTTTGAAGCCCCAGAACCTGCCATAGAAAAAGTTCAACCCGGCGGCGAAGACATTGCTCCGACGATCTCGATAGACGATTTCGCCAAAATAGATTTGCGTATCGCGCGAATCTTGCAATGCGAAGCGGTAGAAGGCTCTACAAAATTACTGAGGCTCACACTCGACGTTGGTGAAGGCACAGACGCACAAGGCAAGCCTCTGACACGCAATGTGTTCAGCGGTATCGCCAGCATGTACCAACCTCAAGACCTGGTCGGAAAACTCACCGTACTTGTCGCCAACCTGGCGCCCCGAAAAATGAAATTCGGCATCTCAGAGGGCATGGTCTTAGCCGCCAGTCACGCCGATGAAAAAGCCCAACNNTTAATTGGGGTCAGAACCCGATTAATTGCGTTAATTGGGTTCTGACCCCAATTAACGCAATTAACGCACTGCCCGCTAAAATCCCCAGTCGCCTTTTAAGAGCCGCTATGTCCATATTCCAACGCCCCGCCTACAAGTCCGAAGTGACGCAGTTCATCGAGCAGATGAAAAGCAGCAAGCCTGAGCTTGAAAAGAGCCAGCGCGATGGGCGCGCTTTGCTGTGGGACAAAGCTATCAACCGCGAAGTCGCGCAAGACATCGCCGCAGGCCGCGTGGCGCAAAAGCCCTACGTCTACCAAACCAACGCTTAATTTCTGTGTCTGACTTGCAATCCGTCATGCCGGAGGTCATCGACAACGTGGCCGTTGCCAAGTTGTACGGCGAACCTTTGTTCGCGATGCCGCATGACCTCTACATCCCGCCCGACGCGCTAGAGGTTTTTTTAGAGGCCTTCCAAGGCCCATTGGATTTACTGCTCTACCTCATCCGTAAGCAAAACTTCAATATCTTGGACATCCCCATGGCGGCGCTCACCCGCCAGTACCTGAGCTATGTCGATGAGATTCGCACGCGCAACCTAGAACTCGCGGCCGAATACCTATTGATGGCGGCCATGCTGATTGAAATCAA
>DDYJ01000006.1:0-1683 GCA_002347905.1 Comamonadaceae bacterium UBA2237
GTATGAAGATTGAAGCCACGCACCATTTCAAAACGCATTACGGATTTACATTGAAAGACAAGCTGATCGCTTACCTACCCCGCTATGCAGCGTGGGCAGCCAAGTTCGCAACCGTATTGAATTTGCGCAACCAAGTTCCTTGGATTGCAAAGATCGCTGAAAGCTTGACGGGGTTGTCAGCCCAACGCAGTTGGCCCACATGGCAGAGTGACCATTTCTTTTCTAAACAACAAGCTGGCGTTTCAAAACAAGAGGTATTGCAAGCGACTAAGCAAGTCGTGCTGTTTATCGACACATTCAACGGATTTTTTGAATCTAGTAATGCAACTGCTGCTTTGGGTGTGTTGCAAGCTGCAGGCTATAGCGTGCACATTGCTTCTAAAGATGCACGTTCTGGCTCGCAGAGCCACTTATGTTGTGGACGCACATTTCTTGCCAACGGTATGGTTGAGGAAGCTCGTCAACACGTACAAGAATTGGTCAACGCCTTATTGCCATTTGCGCAAAAAGGCATTGCTATCGTGGGGCTTGAACCGTCGTGCTTGCTCACGCTCAGAGATGAGGCTTTGGTTTTAGGCTTGGACGCGTCTGCAGAATTGGTTAGCCAGCACGCTGTGCTGTTTGAAGAGTTTTTGGCAACTGAACTTAGAGCTGGAAAACTAGAGGTCTTAAAAAACAATTTAAAACCTGCAGAGCATGATGTCTTGCTNNCACGGTCATTGCCATCAAAAAGCATTTGGTTTGATGCCTTCTGTATTGGAGGTCATTAAACTTATTCCAAAAGCCAATCCACAATTAATTGAAAGTAGCTGTTGCGGCATGGCGGGAAGTTTTGGTTATGAAGCATCACATCTCGATGTGTCGATGCAAATGGCTGAACTCAGTTTGCTACCGGCCATTCGTAACCATCCCGACGCCATTGTTGTAGCAGATGGCATGAGTTGCCGCCATCAAATCGCTGATGGTGCTGCACGCGATGCAATTCACGTTGCGCAGTTGTTAAGCGACCATTTATTGCGGCACTAAACACCAAGGGGCTTGGTATTCCACCAAGCCCATCCATAGCGCCCAGCCAGAGGTCAATAGGAGCGTTAGTCCTGCGAGCCGAACCCCCCAATCACCGTTGGAATTTCCGAAACTCGAAGGTCCACGCATACGCAACCATAACCAAGGCCCGATAGTCAGCACGATGGCGCTGCCTAAAGCGAACAAAGACATGACTAGCGCGCCTTCAAGAGGATGGTTAGTCAACGCGGCGACCAATAAAGCACCATAGAGCAACCCACAAGGCAACAAAGCCCATACGACTCCGAGTAAAACAGGACCACCGTGCCGTAATTTGACATGGGCTGTTTTACTTTGTACTTTCTGCCAAATCCAACGGCCCAAAACATCTACAGCAAGTGGTTGTTCTGCTTTGATCAACAAAAGTAAACCCAACAAAAAAGCCAGCATGTGAAACAGTGTCCATACTGGACGAAAAATCGCAGACTGGGTACTGAGCCAACCTACACCTTGCATCGTCGATGCAGCCATTGCGCCAAGGGCACCATAACCCATAATGCGCCCCAATTGAAATAGCAACATAGCGCGGGTACCAGAACCAGCACCTTGCATTTGCGCAGATCGCCCTATGCCAGCGCAAGCCGCACCGCACATGGCCAAACAATGGGGCCCACCCGC
>DDYJ01000006.1:1755-8891 GCA_002347905.1 Comamonadaceae bacterium UBA2237
CATGATCACCCAAAGCATCAAAGTAGCCTGCTCCAACTGCAATTTGCGCGAGTTGTGTATGCCTTTGGGACTCAACGAAGACGAACTCAAGCGACTTGACGACTTAGTGGCCGCGCGTCGCAAAATATCACGCGGCGACATTTTGTATCGCAATGGCGAAAAGTTCTCCGCCCTTTACGCCATTCGCACAGGCTTTTTCAAAACAACGGTGGCCGCCGAAGACGGTCGTGACCAAGTCACTGGTTTTCAGATGGCAGGCGAGGTCATCGGTTTAGATGGGATTGTTAGTGACCACCACACTTGCGATGCTGTCGCATTGGAGGACGCAGAAGTTTGCGTCATGAACTTCGATCGCCTGGAAGACTTATCGCGTGAAATCAATGCACTGCAACGACACGTGCATAAGATCATGAGCCGAGAGATTGTTCGTGAGAATGGTGTCATGCTCCTTTTAGGCAGCATGCGCGCGGATGAACGATTGGCAGCCTTCTTACTCAATCTCGTTCAACGTTTGCATGCGCGGGGATTTTCTCAATCTGAACTGGTGTTGCGTATGACACGCGAAGAAATCGGCAGCTACTTAGGACTCAAACTAGAAACTGTCAGCCGTACCTTCTCAAAGTTTGTAGAAGAAGGCATTGTGGAAGTTAAACAACGCCATGTGCGGATTTTGAATCCTGAAGCACTCAGATTGATAGTGAATACCCAGAACTGCCAACCTATCTAAGCAGATCAGTCGTTAGGTTCTACAAATAAAAAAAGCGTCAAGCAACTCGATGCTGCGCAAATAAACCAAAAGATAAAGAAAGACAAGGTGTAAATACCTTGCCTTGGTAAATCAATGGGTTGGTTGAATAAATGCAAGTCCTGCGGATCGACCATTGCAAAAACAGCCATTTCCATGACGCCTGCCATCAAGAATGATGGCCACAAAATAAACATCCAATACTTTGTCATCATCATGGCTTGGCGCCTCCAACATTTGGTGGCGGTGTTATGACATGGTTACGCGTTTCCAANNGGTAATAGTCTTGGGCCAATACAGGATCAGGATGGCGGATCGCAATAAAGGCAGTCACAAAACACGCCAGCACCACAAGCATGGGCCCTGCGATGACTAACCACACATGGCCATAGCTCCACCAAGGTAATGATGGCTGCATATCGGTACTTTGAGTTTGCATAAATTACCTCGGAACGATGAAAACAGATTTTTCAACAAGATAGTCACGCGTATTGGCTGCTTGTATTTCAAATTGAATAGGGTGAGAACCCGCAGGCGACGAGCCGTAAGGAATATCTGCCCGCACAACTACCCATCGAGACTGCGCAGGAGCAACCACCACGTCGGTCTGAGTTTCTATTTTTATATGGGGTAGTCCTTGGACTTTCAATTGGTAGGTCTGCACTTGCTCGGAAGCGTTCATGATTTGCAAGCGGTAGACATTCTCGAGCGTGCCGTCTTCGGTAATTCTAGAAAGAGTCGAGCGATCACGCACCACATCCACTTTAAAGGGTGTGCGCAAACCTAACGACACCAACAACCCAAGAACAATCGCTAACAAAACCATCGTATAAATTTGCACACGTGGGCGCATTACGCGTTGCCATATTTCTCGCGTGCTCCAGTTATTCTTCATAGCATTTTGCGTGGTGTAACGCACCAAGCCTTTTGCGTAGCCCATTTTGTCCATCACGTTGTCGCAGACATCAGCGCATGCACCACATCCTATGCACTCGTATTGCAATCCTTTTCGTATATCTATGCCTGTCGGGCAAACTTGCACGCACAAGGTGCAATCTATGCAGGAGCCCAGGTGCGCAGCGGCAGGGTCGGCATGGTGTGAGCGCCCCCCACGTGGCTCTCCACGTTTTTCGTCATAGGTGACGATCAAGGTGTCATGGTCAAACATTGCGCTTTGAAAGCGCGCGTAGGGACACATGTATTTGCAAACTTGCTCGCGCATAAAGCCTGCATTGCCATAGGTTGCAAAGCCATAAAAGAACACCCAAAACAATTCCCAACCACCCATGGTGGTGTGGAAAAATTCCATACCAAGCTCACGTATGGGCGTGAAGTAACCCACAAAAGTAAAACCTGTCCAAATCGACAAACTGATCCACAAAAAATGTTTGTACCATTTCTTCACTAATTTTTCGAGCGAGAAATTGGCATCATCTAATCGGATGCGTGCTGAGCGATCACCTTCTACCTTACGCTCTATCCACAAAAATATTTCGCTGTACACCGTTTGTGGGCAGGCATAGCCGCACCACAACCGACCAGCGACAGCGGTAAACAAGAACAGCGACAACGCACTAACCACCAATAAGCCCGTGAGGTAAATGAAATCCTGCGGATAGAGTACTAAACCAAATATGTAAAACCGCCTAGACGCCAAATCAAACAAAACTGCTTGGCGTGCACCCCACTCCATCCATGGTAAGCCATAGAAAATAACTTGCGTGATGGCAACGAAAATCCAACGCCAATAGGCAAAGACGCCTTCTACTGAGCGGGGATAAATTTTCTTTGATGCCGCATACAGCGACACCAAGGTTTCTTCTTTGGACAAATTATTTCACTACAGGTTTGTTAGTGAAGCCCCACACATAGGCAGTCAACACATGAATTTGCGAGGGTGTTAAGCGACCTTCTTGTGCAGGCATTTGGTTAATTTTTCCAGCATTCACCATAGAGGCGATAGCCTCTTCGCCCCAACCATGTAACCAAATTTTGTCGGTCAAATTAGCAGAGCCCAAGGCTTGGTTGCCTTTACCGTCTGCGCCATGGCACGCAGCACATGCGCCAAACTTGGCTTGGCCTAAAGCTGCGCGGACTGAATCGTGCGGGCTGCCAGACATACTCAGCACATAGTGCGCAACATTGCGAACGTCTTCTGGCGTACCGACTGTTGCGGCCATGGGTGGCATTTGTCCAATACGTCCTTTGGTGATAGTTTCTTTAATCTTGTCAGGGCTACCGCCATGCAACCAATCTTTGTCTGTGAGGTTGGGAAATCCTTTGGAGCCTCTTGCATCAGAGCCATGGCACTGCGCGCAGTTGTTCATGAACAAGCGCTCGCCCACTGCCATCGCTTTGGGGTCCCCTGCCAATTGCTCTGGTGCTTGTGCATCAAACGCTGCGTAAATAGGCTCTAACGCCTTATTTGCTTGGGCGATTTCTTGGTCGTATTCGTTTTGCGAAGTCCAACCGAGTTGACCACCGAAGCTACCCAAACCTGGGTAGGCGATGTAATAAAACACCGCGAACACCATCGTCAAAACAAACAACCACAACCACCAACGGGGAAGCGGGTTGTTCATTTCCTGCAGAGTTTCATCCCATACGTGGCCAGTCGTTAGGTCATCTGGGTTGTGCACATGCACTTTGACTTGCGACGAAAACCACAGCAGCAAGGCGCAATAGACAATAGCAAGCACCGAGACAACAGCGACAAAGATCGACCAATAGTTGCTAGTGAAATCACTCATGGTTCAATTCCTTTGGGAGGGTTTGGGGCCTTCGTCGAGGTCTAAGGGAAGTCTTGCGGCCTCCTCAAAATCTTGCTGATTGCGCTTGGAGAAGGCCCAAACCAAGATGCCGATAAACACAAGAAATGAAACGACTGTGGTGAGGGCGCGTAGATCATTGATATCCATACTTTGCCTCTTTATTTCAAAGCCAAGCCAAGCATTTGCAAATACGCGATGAGCGCTTGCATTTCGGTTTTGCCTGATACTTCTTCGACTGACTTGGTGATCTCTTGGTCGCTGTAAGGAACACCAACCTTACGCAACGCCGCCATATGCGCTGGCATTTGCGATGCATTTACCAAGTTTTGAAGCAACCAAGGGTAAGCAGGCATATTAGACTCAGGCACCAAATCACGGGGGTTATTCAAATGGGTGGTGTGCCACTCATCGCTGTACTTGCCTCCTACACGCGCCAAGTCTGGGCCTGTGCGCTTGCTGCCCCATTGAAACGGATGGTCATAAACCGACTCACCTGCCACGGAGTAGTGGCCATAACGCAATGTCTCTGCACGGAAAGGACGAATCATTTGCGAGTGGCAGTTGTAACAACCCTCACGCACATAGATATCGCGACCCGCAAGTTGCAGGGCGGTGTAAGGCACCACGCCAGTGACAGGCTCAGTTGTAGATTTTTGGAAAAACAAAGGCACGATTTCTACCAAGCCGCCGAATGCGACCGAGACCAAAATCAATACGATCATCAATAAATTACTGGTCTCTACACGCGCGTGCGAAAAACCTTTGGATTGTTCTTCTGACATCAATAACTCCTTAGGCGTGCACTGGGGTGGGAATAGAGACCAATGGCGCCTCACCATGCAAGGCTGTTTTGATCACATTCCACAACATGATCAACATGCCTCCTAGATAGAGCAAACCACCTGCAAATCGGATGACATAGAAGGGGTAAGTTGCTTTGACAGACTCCACAAAGGTATAAGTCAAAGTACCGTCTTCGTTGATGGCGCGCCACATCAAACCTTGCATCACACCGGCAATCCACATCGCAGCGATGTAGAGCACGATGCCAATCGTTGCCATCCAAAAGTGCAACTCAATCGCAGGCACGCTGTACATTTTTTTCTGACCAAATAACTTGGGAATCAAGAAGTACAAAGAACCCATCGATACCAAGCCTACCCAACCCAAGGCGCCAGAATGTACATGGCCAACGGTCCAGTCGGTGTAGTGGCTTAAGGCGTTCACTGTTTTGATCGCCATCATGGGACCTTCGAAGGTCGACATGCCGTAGAAAGACAAAGAGACGATCAAGAAACGCAAGACGGGATCATCGCGCAATTTGTGCCATGCACCCGACAAGGTCATGATGCCGTTGATCATCCCGCCCCAACTCGGCGCCAACAACACCAAAGAGAAAACCATGCCCAAGGACTGCGTCCAATCAGGCAATGCGGTGTAGTGCAAATGGTGAGGACCCGCCCACATATAAGTGAAGATCAAAGCCCAAAAGTGCACGATCGATAAGCGGTACGAATACACAGGGCGCTCAGCTTGTTTAGGGATGAAGTAATACATCATGCCCAGGAAGCCAGCCGTCAAAAAGAAACCGACGGCATTGTGTCCATACCACCACTGGATCATGGCGTCTTGGGCGCCTGCGTAAGCAGAGTAAGACTTCATCCAACCAGCAGGAATCGCGGCGCTGTTGACGATGTGTAACAACGCCACGGCAATGATGAAAGCGCCAAAGAACCAGTTGGCGACGTAAATGTGTTTGACCTTGCGAATACCTAAAGTTCCAAAGAAAACAATGGCGTAAGACACCCACACCACAGCGATCAAGATATCAATCGGCCATTCGAGCTCTGCATATTCCTTACCTTGGGTATAGCCCAAAGGCAGACTGATAGCCGCGGCCAAAATGACCAACTGCCAACCCCAAAAGGTCACACCCGCCAATTTGGGTAAAAACAAGGCGGTATTGCAGGTGCGTTGCACTACGTAGTAACTGGTGGCAAACAATGCCGAGCCGCCGAAGGCAAAAATTACCGCATTGGTATGCAAAGGACGTAAGCGACCGTATGTGAGCCATGGAATGCCGAAGTTCAGTTCTGGCCAAGCTAATTGGGACGCGATCAACACGCCCACCAACATGCCAACCACACCCCATACGACCGCCATGATGGAAAACTGGCGGACAACGGTGTCGCTGTATACGGCTTGATCTGTTTGGTTCATGTGAAACCTTTCATTTACACAAATTGTCGCGAAAGGTGGGAATGCGCTATTTGATATATGTCAATCGTCCCGCAATATGCGCTCGGCTTCCTGCTCTAAATCTTCAAATTGCCCTCTGTCCACAGCCCACCAAAGGCCTAGCAAGATGACCAACACCAACAAGACAGATAAAGGGATTAACAGATACAAACTGTCCATCGTCAGTTCCTTGTCAGGAATGAGAGGCGCAAAGCATTGAGAACCACACCCAATGAACTCATTGCCATACCCAATCCCGCCAGCCAAGCAGGCAGTAAACCCATTACGGCCAAAGGAACGCAGACGGCGTTGTAGACCGCGGCCCAGGCGAGATTTTGTTTCACGATGCGTAATGTGCGATGTGCCATGTAAATGCTATGCACCACTCTCATCAAACTGTCGCCCATCACCACCAAATCGGCTTTTGATTGCGCCAAAGGCACGGCATGGCCAAATGCTACCGAGACGTGTGCAGCAGACAGCACAGGGCCATCGTTGAGTCCATCTCCCACCATGGCAACGCGTGCCCCTTGGGATTGCAGCGTTTGTAGTTTTTGAAGCTTGTCCTTCGGCGTGCACAAACCTTGGGCGTGTGCAATGTTCAATTGCTTGGCGACGAGTTGCACTGCCTCAGGCTGATCGCCTGATAACAACCACACGTCAATTCCAGATTTTTTGAGTAACTGCACAGTTTCTGTAGCGTCTGGTCGTATGTCTTCAGCAAACTTCCAACTGCCTAGCCATGCGGTGTCGCTACACAAATGCACTTGCGCACTGAGGGCTTCTTGCGGAATGGCTTTGTTTTCTGCTTTGCAAAACTTCAAAGAACCTAAACGCAATTTTTTACCGTCGACCTGCCCTTCAATGCCTTGGCCCATGAACTCCAAAACAAGATCTGCTGTTTCAGACGACGCAGCACCAGACGTTTCAAAAGCCAACTGAATCGCGCGTGAATAAGGATGCAAGGAATGCTTAGCCAATACAGCGCCCCAAGCCAATACGCGCTCAGCCGACATGCCTGTCGCACTCCATGATTGGGTGATGCGTTGGGCATCACGCGTCAACGTACCCGTCTTATCAAAAATCAAGGTATCGACTTCGGCCAAAGCTTCCAAGGCTTGCAAGTGGCGCACCAAAACGCCTTGCCGCGCTAGCGTGCCCGACGCAGCCAACATGGCGGCAGGCGTAGCGAGTGACAAAGCGCAAGGACATGTGACGATCAACACCGACACAGCCACCATCAAGGCATGGCTTGGGCTGGTTTGCCACCACCATGCTGCAGCGCTTAAAGCCAGCACCAAGACACCCAACAAAAACGGCTTGGCCATTCGGTCTGCAAGTTGGGCCAAACGAGGTTTTTGGATAGACGCGCTTTGCATCAA
>DDYJ01000141.1:0-7115 GCA_002347905.1 Comamonadaceae bacterium UBA2237
AGGCCAAATCCTCCCCCTTTACTTCGCTACACATCGTGCGCCGCCGTGCTGACGCCGGCGAACGAAGTGGCGGTCAAACTAGCTTCCCGCAACTGCTTTGGGGTGTGCGCTGCAGAGCGAAGTAAAGGGGGAGGCTTCGGCTCGCCGAAGCCGGAGGACATGAGCGGCGCAGCGCACGCCCCAAAGCAGTTGCATCGCCAACCAGCATCAGAGAAGCGGTTAAATCATGTAAGCGGTTAATCGCGAAAGTTGTTAAACGACAAAGGCAAATCCGTCATCTCTTTGCGAATTAAAGCCATAGCCGCCTGCAAGTCATCACGTTTAGCGCCGCTAACACGTACCGCGTCGCCTTGAATGGCGGCTTGCACTTTGATCTTGCTATCTTTGATCAGGCGTTGGATTTTTTTGGAGACTTCGGTTTCAATGCCATTGCGCACTTTGATGACCTGCTTGACCTTGTCGCCGCCGATTTTCTGGACGTCGCCTTTGTCTAAAAAGCGGACATCGACTTCGCGCTTGGTCAATTTGTTGCGCAAAACATCTTCCACTTGGGTGAGCTGAAAGTCAGCATCGCCAAACAAGGTTATTTCTTTGTCTTTGAGTTCGACGCCAGCGGATGTGCCTTTGAAGTCGAAGCGGGTAGCAATTTCTTTGGCAGTGTTGTCGACAGCGTTTCTTACTTCGGCGAGATTGGGTTCACATACGGTGTCAAAAGAGGGCATGGGTTTCGGCTTTCAAAATCAGGGTGAGACAATCTCGCTATGTTAGTTGAGCGAAATGTCCCCCTGCAAGCGCATAACACTTTTGGTATATCTGCCAAGGCTTTGCAATTGGTGCGTGTGCAGTCGGAGTCCGATATTCAGGCGCTGTTAGCCAATCCGCAATTGCGTGATGCCCAGAAATTTGTGCTTGGCGGCGGCAGCAATATCGTGCTGACGGGCGACCTCAAAGCACTCGTTCTCAAGGTCGAACTCAAAGGCATGCGCTTGGTGCAAGACACTGAAAAAGCCTGGATTGTCGAAGCCGCGGCTGGTGAAGATTGGCACGAACTGGTGCGTTGGACATTAGAGAATGGTTGGCCAGGTTTGGAGAATATGGCTCTTATTCCAGGGAGTGTCGGTGCTTCTCCGGTACAAAACATCGGCGCATACGGCGTTGAATTGCAAGACCGCTTTGACGCCTTAGATGCGATCGACCTGGCGACTGGAAACGTCTTCACCCTAGATGCTGCGCAATGCGCTTTCGGTTACCGCGACTCGATTTTTAAACATGGTCCTGGGCAAACTGTTGGCGCTTCGCGCAGCATGGGCTTGGCAGGCCGCGCTTTGATTACCCGCGTAAGGTTTCGGCTGGCCAAAGTTTGGAAACCGGTGCTTGGCTACCTTGACTTAGAAAAGAAAATGGCTGAGACAGGTATCAAGCACCCCTCAGCACAACAAATTTTTGAGTGGGTCTGCGCCATCCGCCGCGCCAAATTGCCTGACACCGCTGTGATTGGAAACGCCGGCAGTTTTTTCAAGAATCCGACCGTCACCCCAGAGCAATGTGCTGACATCATTGCCAGAGATCCCAAGGTGGTGCACTACCTGCTCGACGATGGGCGTATCAAACTTGCTGCTGGCTGGTTGATCGACGCTTGCGGATGGAAGGGTAAGTCAGTGGGTAACGCTGCTGTTTATGAAAAACAGGCTTTGGTGTTGGTGAACAAAGGCGGGCGCGAGAACCCTTGCACTGGTGGCGAGGTGATGACGCTGGCTAAGGCGATTCAGACCAGTGTGTATGAGAGGTTTGGGATTTTGTTGGAGCCTGAACCTGTTGTTGTTTGATGCTTTTGTAGTGTGGCGTCAGTTCGACGGCACACGATACTCCGCTCATGTCCTCCGGATTTGGCCAAAGGCCAAATCCTCCCCCTTTACTTCGCTACGCATCGTGCGCCGCCGAACTGACGCCGGCGGACGAAATGGTGCTCCAACTAACCTTGCGCGAATGATTGGGGGTGTGTGCTGCAGAGCGAAGTAAAGGGGGAGGCTTCGGCNNGCCGAAGCCGGAGGACATGAGCGGCGCAGTGCATACCCCCAATCATTCGCATCGCCAACTATCCCGAATTACAAGCTAAAAGGCCAACCGAACAAAAGGGGAATCGAAAAAATGGCAGTCAGACAAAAACCGAATCGAATTCCAAGCCCAAAGGGGAAAAGAAGAGCTATTTGGAGCCACCCTCAAGCTTAATCATCTCAGCCCCTTCACCCAAAGACAGCAACCCCGACTGCGCATAAATACCAAGCTTGGCGCGCGTGTCAGTGATATCTAAGTTACGCATCGTCAACTGCCCAATTCGATCTAGCGGCGTAAATGGCGCATCTTCTACTTTTTCCATACTCAAACGCTCAGGCGCATAAGTCAGATTGGGGCTTTCCGTATTCAAAATGGAGTAGTCGTTACCACGACGCAACTCAAGCGTGACTTCACCTGTGACGGCACGCGCTACCCAACGTTGGGCGGTTTCACGCAACATGATGGACTGGGGGTCAAACCAACGTCCTTGGTAGAGCAATCGACCTAGGCGCAAGCCGTTGATGCGGTATTGCTCAATCGTGTCTTCGTTGTGGATGCCAGAAACCAAGCGCTCGTAAGCGATGTGCAACAAGGCCATGCCAGGGGCTTCGTAAATGCCGCGGCTCTTGGCTTCGATGATGCGGTTTTCGATTTGGTCGCTCATGCCCAAACCATGACGGCCACCAATTTCATTGGCTTTCAGGAACAACGCAACGGGGTCGGTGAAAGCTATGCCGTTCAAAGCGACGGGTTGGCCTTCTTCAAAACGCACACTCACGGTTTCTGCTTTAACCGCGCAGTCTTCGCGCCAGAAAGGTACGCCCATGATGGGATTGACGATTTGAATGCCACTGTTTAAGTGTTCTAAATCTTTGGCTTCATGCGTGGCGCCGAGCATATTGCTGTCGGTGGAATAAGCTTTCTCCGCGCTCATCTTGTAGCCAAATCCATTGGCGGTCATGAAGGCACTCATTTCGGCGCGTCCACCTAACTCGTCGATGAACAATTGGTCGAGCCAAGGCTTGTAGATGCGAAGGCTTGGGTTGGTTAACAGGCCGTAACGATAGAAACGCTCAATGTCATTGCCTTTATACGTCGACCCATCGCCCCAAATATGAACGTCGTCTTCTTTCATGGCTGAGACGAGCATGGTTCCTGTAACCGCGCGTCCTAAAGGCGTGGTGTTGAAGTAAGCGATGCCGCCAGTACGGATATGGAAAGCGCCACACTGGATGGCAGCAATGCCTTCGTGTGCGAGTTGGGTGCGGCAGTCGATCAGGCGCGCTTTTTCGGCGCCGTATTCCATGGCTTTGCGTGGGATTTCGTTGTAGTCGGCTTCGTCGGGTTGGCCGAGGTTGGCGGTGTAGGCATAGGGCACGGCGCCTTTTTGCTTCATCCACAACAAAGCAGCGCTGGTGTCTAGACCACCAGAGAAAGCGATGCCGACTTTTTCACCTTTGGGCAGGTGTTGCAATATGGTGCTCATGGAGACTCCGAACTAACGCGGCTTAGCCGAAGTGACAAATATAGTGGTAGGGCGCAGAGACGCGAATATCGAACTTGGAGTTGCCTGGCACGCTAAATTTTTCGCCAGCTTTTGAGGTCACCCAATCGTGGCTGCCATCGAGCTTGTATTCACACGAACCTGCAACGCATTCCATCACTTCTGGAGCGCCGGTGTTAAAAGTCAATGTGGCAGGCAAGATGACGCCCACAGATAGCTTTGTGCCGTTGTCAGTGGTGATAGCGTGGCTGACGCATTTGCCGTCAAAAAAAACATTGGCTTGTGTATGGATGGACACGCCATCGATGGTTTGGGTAGGCATAGAAAAAAGTGGTTTATGAAAACCGAATCAAAAACTAGTCAGCGGAAGTAAAAAACGAAATTTAGAAACGGATTAGAAGCGAGGAGCAGAGCCGGGTGGCGGCACATTGAATGTGGTCGCTGGAGGGTTTGCCACAGGCGTGATTTGCAAGCGAACAGTAGGACCTGGGTCAGACGGCATTTGCACGGTGTATTGCTTGCCTGCAAATTCGTAGACCACGTTGTAAGCCATGGTGCGGTTTTCGTAGGTGGTTTGGGTGGAACAATTCTGGACCTGACGCACCTCGGGGTTGGCGGGACCTTCGATCTTATCGCCCAAGATGGCGCCACCGAAAAGGCCCAGCATGGTGGCCGCAGCGCGACCTGAGCCCTGACCAACGCTGTTGCCAACTGCGCCACCGGCGATAGCACCCATAGCGGCGCCTGCGCCTGATTTTTGGCCCTGCACAACAACTTGATCGGTGGTGCAGACTTGTCGTGGAACCGCTACTTGCTGGATAACAGGGGTAGAGGAGATGACTTTGCCGACTTCTTGGGCTTGCACGCTGCCAAAATGGCTAGCAAAACCCAACGCGACGAGGCTCATGAGCTTGGTATTCGAATAGTTAGTCATAGGAAATCCTTGGAATTGACTGATTACGTAGAGTGTAATCTTTGTGTGTAAGACGCTTGTGATCAACGCTTACAAACAGAATTGGGTTGACGTGGGTGACAATTCATCTATGAATTCACTCGATAGTTGGCTCGCACATTGTGAGCGTTTGCATCCCCATACGATCGACATGGGTCTGGATCGGGTGCAAGAAGTGGTCAAACGCCTTGGTTTGCACTTCGAGGCCTGTGTGATCACGGTCGCTGGGACCAACGGCAAAGGGTCTACCTGCGCCATGCTGGAGGCTTGTTTGTTGCAATCGGGCTATCGCACCGGGGTATACACCTCGCCGCATCTGGTGCATTTCCAAGAACGTTGTCGAATTCACGGCGAGACGGTGCAAGCTGATGATTTGTTGCCGCATTTCGCCAAAGTGGAAGCTGCGCGATGCCAGAGTTCAGAGATCAGCCTGACCTATTTTGAATTCACCACTTTAGCTATCTTGCTTTTGATGACCCACGCGAATCTAGACGTAGCCATTTTGGAAGTCGGCTTAGGCGGCCGTTTGGATGCTGTGAATGTGATTGATGCAGACTGCGCGGTGATCACCAGTATTGATTTGGACCACATCGATTTATTGGGGCCGGATCGCGAGGCTATTGGCTTTGAGAAGGCCGGCATCATGCGTGTGGGTAAGCCTGTTGTCGTCAGCGATCCTGTGCCACCGTTGCGCGTTTTGGAGCATGCGGCCTCTATCGGCGCAGATCTTTGGCAATTTGGCAAAGACTTTAATTTCACCGGCGACAAACAACAATGGGCGTGGGCGGGAAGAGGGCGCCGCTACAGCGGTTTGGCCTATCCAGCTTTACGGGGGGCGAATCAATTGGTAAACGCCAGCGGGGTTCTTGCTGCGCTTGAAGCGGTGCGCACACGCTTACCTGTGACTGCGCAGGCTATTCGCAACGGATTGGCCATGGTGGAGTTACCCGGGCGATTTCAAATCATTCCTGGTCAGCCCACTTTGGTGTTGGATGTGGCGCATAACCCGCATGCTGTCGCTGCGTTGAGTGAAAACCTAGATGCCATGGGTTTTTACCCAACCACCCATGCGGTATTCGGGGCGATGGCTGATAAAGACGTGGCAGCCATCATGGCGCGGGTAGGGGTTTTGGTAGACCGCTGGTATTTCTGTGACTTGCCGACTGCACGCGCCTTGAGCGCACCAGATTTGCAAAAGCAATGGCAGTCAACCAACACCAGAAAAAACACCACGTCGAGCATCTACAAAGACCCACAAGCCGCCCTAGACGCTGCGGTCGCTGCAGCAGACCCCGCTGATAGAATCGTCGTCTTCGGATCGTTCTTCACGGTCGGGGGTGTTTTAAAGGACGGAATACCCCGTTTAGACGCCCCGCATTTGAGTTCCTGAGACCCCAATCCATGGCCTTTTTTAAGTTTCGACTACCTGGACAAACCGCTGGGGACGCTTCCAGCAACTTCAGCAACTCGCCCGCAGAAAGCGTAGAAGTTTTACGTCGCCGTGCCCGCCATCGTTTGATCGGTGCGACGGTTCTGGTCATCATCGGCGTTGTCGGGTTTCCATTGGTGTTTGACACCCAGCCACGGCCTGTTTCTGTGGACATCGCGGTAGACATCCCAGACCGCATCAAAACCAAACCCATGGTGTCTGCTAGTTCAGCCACCAAGCAAGCCCCACTGGCAGCAGACGCGGCTTTGAGTCCCAGCGAAGAAGTGGTTTCTTCTTCCAAGAAAGACGATAGCCCGCCCGCCCCCGCAAGCCAACCTGTTGTTGCTACCGCAACACCTGCTGCGCAAGTAGCCCCCAAGGCTACGGAACCAGTCAAGACGCCAGAAACGGCCTCGACCAAAGCAGATGCCAAAAGTTCTGATACGCCTTCGGTCAATAAGTCGACCTCTACCTCTACCTCTACCTCTGTTGTTACAGCCCCCACCACTGCTGCAACTGACGGGCCCCGTTTCGTGGTGCAAATCGGCGCATTTGCCGAAGATGCCAAAGTCAAGGAATTACGTCTCAAGCTAGAAAAAGCGGGTTTTAAGACATACACCAATGTTGCCAATACCAAAGACGGCCCGCGCACGCGTGTGCGCGTGGGGCCTTTTGCCAGTAAAGACGAAGCCGATAAAACAGCCAACAAGATCAAGCAGTTGCAGTTGCAACCGCAGGTCTTGACACTGTGATCGTGTGATGCAGGCGCTAGGGGCTGTCGACTGGATTTTGCTTGCCGTTGTGGGCTTTTCGATGGTGCTGGGGCTTTGGCGTGGCATCGTGCAAGAGGTTTTGTCACTGGCAGGTTGGGTAGCAGCTTTTTATCTGGCGCAGTACTACGCTCCGACCATGGCGCAGTGGTTGCCGATGNNNNGGCTTCGTGGTGGTTTTTGTGGGCGTGTTGATCGCGCAAGTGCTTATCACCGGCGTGATCAAAAAAATGTTGTCGGTTGTTGGGCTTGGCGTACTAGATAGACTGCTCGGTAGTCTGTTTGGCGCTTTGCGTGGCATTGTGATTTTGTTGGCTGCAACCGTGTTGGTGGGTATGACCCCGATGCGCGAATCTGAGGCTTGGCAGCAAGCCCAAGGGGCTAAATGGTTGAAAGCGCTTTTGC
>DDYJ01000141.1:7202-11172 GCA_002347905.1 Comamonadaceae bacterium UBA2237
TACCTGGCAATAACGGCCTTGGTCAAGTGCGCTACCCAACAGCAGGTAATGCATATAGCGAAGAAGAAGCGCAACCTTTTTACGTGAACGCGCCGTTTGGATTGGTGTTGGTTCATAACGGTAATCTGACCAATGCCCATGCGTTGAAAGCTGAGCTATTCACGCAAGACCATCGCCATATCAACACCGAAAGTGATTCAGAGGTTCTGCTCAATGTGCTGGCGCATGAACTCGAAAAAACCACGCGTGGTCTAACGCTAAATCCTGCTGATGTTTTTGAAGCGGTGCGTCGTGTGCATAGGCGCGTGCAAGGCTCCTATGCAGTGGTAGCGATGATTGCTGGCCACGGATTGCTGGCGTTTCGTGACCCATTTGGCATTCGTCCTTTGTGTTTGGGGCGCGGTAAAGACGGCACTTATATGGTGGCCAGCGAATCAGTTGCATTAGAAGGAACCGGCCATTTGTTCGAGCGTGACATCGCACCCGGTGAAGCGGTCTACATTGACTTACAAGGTAAGTTGTCCGCTAAGCAATGTGCAGACGCGCCCCAACTCAAGCCCTGTATTTTTGAATTTGTGTATTTGGCGCGACCTGACTCGACGATGGACGGCATGTCGGTTTACCAAGCTCGATTGAACTTGGGTGAGACCTTGGCCAAGCGGGTGGTGTCCACCGTACCGCCCAATGAAATCGATGTGATCATTCCGATTCCTGAATCTAGTCGGCCCAGTGCCACACAGCTTGCGCATTTGTTGGGCATTCCTTATCGCGAAGGTTTTGTCAAAAACCGTTATGTGGGTCGCACCTTCATCATGCCCGGCCAAGGCGTGCGAAAAAAATCGGTGCGGCAAAAACTCAATGTGATTGCGAGCGAATTCAAAGGGCGTAATGTGTTGTTGGTGGATGACTCGATTGTGCGAGGCACCACCAGTCGCGAGATTGTGCAAATGGCCAGAGACGCTGGTGCGCGCAAAGTGTATTTAGCAAGCGCTGCGCCTCCAGTGCGTTTCCCCAATGTTTACGGCATTGACATGCCAACCTCCCAGGAATTGGTGGCACATAACCGCAGCATTGAAGAAATTCGCGAGCTGATCGGTTGTGACGCCTTGATTTACCAAGACGTGGAAGCGATGAAGCAAGCCGTGCGCAATGCGCAGTCCACTGGCAGTGCGCCGCTGGATGGCTTTGACGCATCGTGCTTTGATGGTGTGTATGTGGCAGGTGACGTCACTGCCCAAGACATCGCCAAATTGAATGAAAACCGTGTGAGTCAAGAAGAGGGCGAGGAAGACCATTCGCGCTTGGCTTTGCCCAACGCCTCGGAGTAATTGACATGAGTCGCCATCCCTTGCCAGACAACCTGCATCTAGACACATTGGCCGTACGCGCTGCCGTTGACAAAAGCCAATACGGTGAAAACTCAGAAGCCCTCTACCTCACATCGAGCTTTACCCAGCCTGATTGCGAAACTGCTGCCAGACGCTTCTCTGGTGAAGAAGATGGATTTATTTATTCACGCTTCACCAACCCCACCACCGCGAGCATGGAAATTCGCTTGGCTGCTTTGGAAGGTTCTGAGGCTTGCATAGGCACTTCCAGTGGAATGTCTGCCGTGTTGTTGTTATGCATGGCTTTGCTCAAAAGTGGTGACCACGTGGTGTGTTCGCGCTCGGTGTTTGGTTCCACAATTAAGTTGCTGGGTTCTGAGTTCGCTAAGTTTGGTGTGACCACCAGTTTCGTTTCGCAAACCGATGTCCACGATTGGAAGCAAGCGATGCAACCCAACACCAAGCTCTTGTTTGCTGAAACACCGACCAACCCATTGACCGAGGTGTGTGATATCCGTGCTTTGGCTGATATCGCCCACAACGCTGGCGCTGTTTTGGCGGTCGATAACTGTTTTTGTACGCCTGCTTTACAACGCCCGATTGATTTCGGCGCAGACGTCGTGGTGCATTCCGGCACCAAATACCTTGATGGTCAGGGCCGTGTAGTTGCTGGTGCTTTGTGCGCCACGCATGCCATGGTCAAAGAAAAGTTTTTGCCTGTGATGCGCAGTGCGGGCATGAGCCTGTCGCCCTTCAATGCATGGGTAGTTCTCAAAGGACTTGAGACCCTTGGCATTCGTATGGAAGCACAATCACAACGTGCGTTAGAGTTGTCCACTTGGTTGGAGTCTCATCCTAAAGTTGCTCGCGTCTATTACCCTGGGCTTACCAGCCATCCGCAACACGCTTTGGCGATGGCACAACAGTCTGGCAAAGGCGGTGCCGTGTTGTCTTTTGATGTCCATGGTGATACTCCAGAAGCGGGGCGCAAAAATGCTTTTCATGTCATTGACAGTACACGATTAATGTCTGTGACCGCTAATTTAGGCGATGTCAAAACCATCATCACCCAACCTGCCAGCACATCGCACGGACGCTTGACAGAAGCGCAACGCGCTGAAGCAGGCATCCAGCAACATTTGGTGCGTGTGGCCGTGGGTTTAGAAAACATAGAAGATTTAAAGGCTGACCTGTCGCGTGGCCTAGACACTTTGTAAGCATGACAAAAATCCGCACACGCTTTGCCCCGTCGCCCACGGGCTTTATTCATTTGGGCAATATCCGTTCGGCTTTGTACCCATGGGCTTTTGCCCGTGCCAATGGCGGTGACTTCATCTTGCGTATCGAAGATACCGACTTGGAACGCTCTAACCAAGCATCGGTCGACGTAATCATCGAAGGCATGGCATGGCTAGGCTTAGACCATGACGAAGGGCCTTTCTACCAAATGCAACGCATGGATCGCTACAAAGAAGTGCTGCAACAACTTCAAACCTCTGGCCATGTCTACCCTTGTTACATGAGCATGCAAGAACTCGATGCCTTACGCGAAAAGCAAATGGAGGTAAAAGAAAAACCGCGCTACGACGGCACTTGGCGGCCAGAGCCCGGTAAAACCTTGCCTCCCATTCCAGAAGGTGTGCAACCTGTGCTGCGCTTTAAGAATCCACAAACTGGGTCGGTGGTTTGGGAAGACAAAGTCAAAGGTCGAATTGAAATTAGTAACAACGAATTAGACGATTTAGTCATTGCGCGTCCTGCACAAAACGGTGAGTCTGTGGGTGCCCCCACATACAACTTCTGTGTCGTGGTTGACGATATCGATATGGCAATCACCCATGTGGTTCGTGGTGACGACCATGTCAACAACACACCGCGCCAAATCAATATTTTCAAAGCCCTCGGTAAAGAACCGCCAGTCTATGCCCACTTGCCCACCGTCTTGAACGGGCAGGGCGAGAAAATGAGTAAGCGCAATGGTGCAAAAGCTGTCACGCAATATCGTGATGAGGGCTATTTACCTGACGCAATGGTGAACTACTTGGCCCGTCTCGGCTGGAGCCATGGCGACGAAGAAATTTTTAGCCGTGCGCAATTCTTGGAGTGGTTTAACTTAGACCATCTGGGACGAAGTGCCGCGCAATTTGACGAAGCCAAATTGCGCTGGGTCAATGCGCAGCATATGAAAGCCATGGCAGACGATGCGCTAGCGGCTTTGGTGGTCCCCTACTTATCAAAACTTGACGTAGTTGCTGATACGCGTTTGAAAGAGTTGTGTGGTTTGCTCAAGGACCGGTGCGATACCTTGATGGCATTGGCAGAATGGATAACTTTGTTTTACGGCGATGTGTATCCCAAAGAAGAAGATTTAGCTCAGTACGTGACGCAAGAGGTAAGACCAGCTGTGCAAGCTTTAAGCAACGCTTTAGCGAGCTGCGAATGGAGTGTTGCAACGATTGCTGCAACCATCAAGGAAGTGTTAGCTGCCACGGGATTAAAAATGCCTGCATTGGCGATGCCAGTGCGTGTGTTGGTCATGGGAACACCGCAAACGCCGTCACTCGACAAGGTTTTGTACCTTTGCCAAAGAGAGAAAGTCTTGTCTAGATTGGCCAAGCTGTAAAAGTTGGTTATACTAGCGG
>DDYJ01000064.1 GCA_002347905.1 Comamonadaceae bacterium UBA2237
GAGACTCGATTGGTTACTCGATAGGTACCTTAGGTATCCATCGACTTGGATTGTTCTTGGCGCTGGCTGCGGTTCTTTTCAGCGCGCTATGCATTGTGATCAGTGGACCTTTCTGGACACGCGGATGGCCGGAGTGGTGGGGTTGGTGGCTCAACATGCCTATTTGGAAATAAGGCAGGAGAATTTAGATGCAATATCAAAATATTTTCACCACAGTACAAGCTGTTGGACCGACGCACCATGGCGTTGAACTCGGTCACGGCAACAGCCCCAGAACCGGCGAACCCTACATTGAATATTGGCTTGGCCGCATCGGCAATGCACAGCTAGGTCCTATTTATTTAGGTGGATTAGGCATCGCGTCCCTGATGTGTGGATTGATCGCATTTGTCACCATCGGTCTCAATATGCTGGCTTCGGTCAACTGGAACCCCATCCAATTTGTTCGCCAACTCTTTTGGTTGGCTCTAGAGCCACCAGCGCCAGGCTATGGGTTGGGAATTCCACCTATGAACCAAGGTGGTTGGTGGTTGTTTACTGGTTTCTTTCTCACTGTTTCACTACTTCTGTGGTGGGCACGTATGTACCGCCGCGCACGTGAGCTAGGTTTAGGCACACATATCCCTTGGGCATTTGCTGCGGCCATTTGGTTGTACTTGGTGCTGGGTTTGTTTCGTCCTATTTTGATGGGCTCATGGGGTGAGGCCGTGCCTTTTGGAATCTTCCCGCATTTAGATTGGACAGCCGCTTTCTCATTGCGCTATGGCAATCTGTTCTACAACCCCTTCCATGCCTTGTCGATTGTTTTTTTATACGGCTCTGTTTTGTTATTTGCGATGCATGGAGCGACCATCTTGGCGGTAGGCCGTTATGGTGGTGAACGCGAGATTGAACAAATCGTAGACCGTGGCACAGCCTCTGAGCGTGCGGCATTGTTCTGGCGTTGGACCATGGGTTTCAATGCCACGATGGAATCTATCCATCGCTGGGCTTGGTGGTTCGCCGTGCTGTGTCCATTAGCGGGAGGTATTGGAATTTTGTTGACTGGCACAGTTGTCGACAACTGGTACCTTTGGGCTGTTAAGCATGGTGTTGCGCCTCCGTATCCCGCTGTATTCCCTGAAGTGGTCGATCCAGCAACTTTGTCAGGAGTGAAACCATGAAGAAGTCCCAACTGCTTCTGAGTGCAGGACTTGCACTGCTTGTTTTATTAACCGGTTGCGAACGTCCGCCTACTGACACCGTTCAACACGGCTATCGTGGAACAGGCATGGTGCAGGTGTACAACCCGCGTACCATGGAATTGAAAGAGGAAGAAAACACGATTCCTCCCTCCTTGCCTGCCCTACCAGGGGATGGACCTAAGGCGTCGCAGGTCTATAAAAATGTGAAAGTTTTAGGCAATTTGAGTGTGAACGAGTTCACCCGCCTGATGCTGTCGATGACAAGTTGGGTGGCGCCTACTGAGGGCTGTGCTTACTGCCACAACCCTGCAAACTTTGCGGAAGACGTCAAGTACACCAAAGTTGTTGCCCGACGCATGATTGAGATGACGCGCCATATCAACGCAGATTGGAAAGTGCACGTGGCTGAGACTGGTGTTACCTGTTACACCTGCCACCGTGGTAACCCTGTGCCCAACAATATTTGGCATAAAGAGGAAGAGCAAGCAAAAGGGGCTGACTTCATTGGCGATCGCGCGGGACAAAACTTAGCTGCCAATAGCGTCGTGGGTACATCACTTCCTAGTGATCCATTCACGCCATTTTTGTTGGGTGAGTTAGACATCCGCGTCAATGGAACTACCGCACTGCCTAATGGCAATCGCCATTCCATCAAACAGGCTGAGTGGACATACGGATTGATGACGCATATGTCGTCCGCTTTGGGCGTGAATTGCACCTATTGCCACAACACCCAATCCTTCTCGAACTGGAACGGCAACCCACCACAACGGTCTACTGCTTGGTATGGCATCCGAATGGCGAGAGATCTCAACAAAGACTATATGGAACCCTTGGCCAGTGTGTTTCCAGAACACCGCTTAGGACCTACAGGCGATGCGCCTAAAGCAAACTGTGCAACTTGCCACCAAGGCGCTTACAAACCTCTGTTCGGACAGTCCATGTTGAAGGACCATCCGCAGCTTGCAGGGCCGGGCACAGGTTTAGATAAAACTACGTTGGCTAAAAAGTGATGCGCTGACACCATGCTAATGCCCGTCAAAGCATATGTGCCAGAAAAAATATTTTTGGCACAGCCACGCGGGTTTTGTGCAGGAGTCACACGCGCGATAGACATCGTAGATCGCGCCCTAGAAAAATTTGGCGCACCTGTCTATGTATTTCATGAGATCGTTCACAACCAATTTGTGGTGAACGAGTTGCGCGGCAAGGGTGCTATTTTTGTAGATTCCTTAGACGACATACCTGCTAAAAGTCTCACAATATTTAGTGCACATGGTGTGTCGCAAGAAGTCAGACGTATTGCAGATTTCAAGTCGTTGCGGGTGATCGATGCGACGTGTCCGCTAGTTACCAAAGTCCATACCCAAGCCCAACGCTACGCTAAAAAAGGCTACGCCTTGGTCATGATTGGCCATCCTGGTCACGAAGAGGTGGAGGGCACCATTGGCAGCGTAGACATCCCCGTGCATTTGGTCAGTGAAGTTGGCGATGTTGCAACGCTGACAGTAGGTATGCATGAACCCATAGCCTACGTCACGCAAACCACGTTGAGCATGGACGATACCCATGACATCATTGATGCACTCATGCAGCGTTACCCGCATATTGAAGGGCCGCATGTCGACGACATTTGCTACGCCACACAAAACCGACAGACAGCTGTGCGTACGTTGGCAAGACAAGTCGATATGGTCTTGGTCGTGGGTGCACGCAACAGCTCTAACTCCAATCGGCTAAGAGAAGTCGCTGCCACTCAAAACATACCCGCTTACTTGGTACAAGACGAAACAGAGTTACAACCCTCTTGGTTGTTGGGTGTTAGCAAAATAGGCATCACTTCTGGCGCATCCACGCCAGAAGTTTTAGTGAAACGTGTAGTCGACGCTTTATCGCAAAATACATCGCAGCAGCAACAGGTGATTGCTTTGCCTGGTGTTCAAGAAGACGTCGTGTTTCGACTTCCGCTTGAGCTGACTTAAAAAGGTCGGTGTATATGGACTCAGGCATCCGCCCAGAGCAAGCGCCCATCTCTGGCGTAGTCGTGGTTTTATTGGTTGATTTTCTACCCTCTAAAAAATCTTGGGGTTGGATGAAATTGGCACAAGGAGCATTCAATCTCAAGAGCGCAAAAGGTTTGTTATTTTCTAAAGTGATGGGCAGCGGCCACGAAGGTGGTTTTGGTTTGCGTCCAAGTTCTACCCACCAAGGCCTGGTCTTGGTATTCGATACGGCAGTGAATGCCCAAGCTTTTCTAGAAAGCGATATTGCTGTTCAATATAAACAACACGCACGCGAGTGGTGGAGTTCCACACTGGTGATCGATAGTAGCCGTGGCGAATGGAATGATGTCAGTTGGGCACCTACCGACTTAAACAAAGAAGGTTTGACAGACTTAACAAAAGACAGCACCTTGGTGGCTACATTGACCCGCGCCAGTATTCGTCCCGCGAGCGCCTTGGCATTTTGGCGTTATGCACCGCAAGCGCAAGCTGATTTAACAAATGCATCTGGCTGTATTTTGGCGATGGGGTTGGGCGAAGCCCCGTTGGTGCGTCAATGCACATTCAGTGTCTGGCGTGATACGCAATCCATGTTGCGCTATGCCCAAGGCGGTGCACATCGCACCGCGATACAAGCAGCTTATAAGCACACATTCTTCTCTGAATCTATGTTTGTGCGCATGCGTATTTTGTCGATGGCAGGGGTTTGGAGGGGCGTGTACTACCCACTCCAACCCGTCATCACAACGCCGCTAGAGGTCGCCCATGCGTGAGAAACATGTAGTGGTGGTAGGTGCTGGCATGGCCGGATTGGTCAGTGCATTGTTGTTGTCCCACCAAGGAGTCAAAGTCACAGTAGTCGATAAAGCAGCCACGGTGGGCGGAAAAATTCGGCAACTCCATCCCAACGGTTTTGCAGTGGACAGTGGCCCTACAGTTTTCACCATGCGCTGGGTGTTTGATGAAATATTTTCTGCGGTCAATACATCGCTAGACCGATTGCTCAAGATATCGCCATTGCCTGTCTTGGGTAGACACGCTTGGGACGATGGAAGCACACTCGATTTATATGCAGATCCATTGGCTTCAGTAGATGCCATAGGCCGTTTTGCAGGATTAGCAGAGGCTAAGAATTTCGAGCGGTTTTGTCTGAAAGTGCGCGAGGTCTATGACACTTTGCAAGCACCCTATATCCAATCTGCCTCGCCTTCCATGTTGCAATTGATGGGTTCCGTTGGTCCCCGCGGACTAGGTGTGTTGGCTTCGCTGGGTGCGATGTCCAATTTATGGGACTCCCTTGGAAAATTTTTTGGCGATGCAAGACTGCGGCAATTGTTTGCGCGCTATGCCACTTACTGTGGTTCTTCGCCTTGGCAAGCTCCAGCCACTTTGATGTTGATTGCCCAAGTAGAAATGGACGGTGTATGGGCGATTGAAGGGGGTATGCATGCACTTCCTCAATGTATGGAAACTTTGGCCAAACAAAGAGGTGCCCACTTTATGCTGGGGCAAGCATGCCAGCGTATCAATACCCAAGGCGGCCAGGTGCGTGGCGTGACGCTTGAGAATGGACAAACGATTGACGCAGATGCGGTGGTCTTCAATGGCGATGTCGCAGCGCTGCATACAGGTTTGCTGGGCGATACAGTCAAGCGCGCGACCAAACCGGTAATGGGTGAGCGTTCGCTGTCAGCAGTGACATGGTCAATCTATGCCAAAACATATGGATTTGAATTAGACCGACACAATGTATTTTTTCAAAACCATTACGCGTCTGAATTTACCGATATTTTTAAACGCCAACAACTTCCCTCTGCCCCCACGGTATACGTGTGTGCGCAAGACCGAGGCCTTGGTCTGCGTGCGCCTGCGCAAGGCGAGCGTTTGCTCTGCTTAGTCAATGCGCCTGCCGTGGGAGATAGACAGCTATTAACCGATGAGGCGATCGAACAATGTCAACACAACAGTTTTCAACTTCTCCATCGTTGTGGTCTCGGAGTACAGACAACAGCATTCAACACCCATCGCACAACGCCCGCAGTATTCAACCAACTTTTCCCGGCGACGGGGGGAGCACTATACGGTCAAGCAACACATGGATGGATGTCAGCCTTCAACAGGCCCACAGCCAAGAGTCAAATACCGGGGTTGTTTCTAGCGGGTGGCAGCGTGCATCCGGGGCCGGGAGTACCTATGGCCGCTATATCGGGACGTCTGGCGGGCGCAGCGGTGATGGATCACCTCGGTTCGACCAGCCGGTCCACGCGGGTGGTTACCTCTGGTGGTATGTTGACGCACTAAGCGACTGCGGTGAGTTTGGTCTCACCATCATTGCTTTTGTAGGCAGTGTTTTTTCACCTTATTACGCATGGGCGCGAGCACGCAGTGCGGACACCAACCCAGACAACTTTTGCTGCCTCAATGTAGCCCTCTACAGCAAGAGCGCAGGACGGTGGGCGATGACAGAACGAGGAGCGCGCTATAACGCCAGAGGGGCAGATTATTTTTCAATAGGTCCTAGCCATTTGCACTGGGATGGCCAAGCACTGCATATCGATATCAACGAAATCACCGTGCCGATTCCAAGAAAAATAAAAGGACGTGTGACTGTTTATCCCGAGCAGCTTTTTAATTTTGGTGCACCACTGGATGCCAATGCATTGCATATGTGGGGCCCGCTAGCACCTAGCGCACGCGTATCTGTAGATTTGCAAGATCCTCATCAATCATGGCAGGGACACGCCTATTTAGATAGCAATGAAGGCAGCGAGCCGATCGACCGACCATTTTCAGAATGGGATTGGTCACGCAGTCGGCTTGCAAACGGCGATACGGCAGTGTTATACGACATCCAGCGCAAAGATAGAACNNNNTTATGGGCCATTCCAAGGCGCATGCGCAGTGACAGTGATGTGCGCATACTGCAGCAACTAGAAGATACGCCTTTTTATCAGCGTGCGATATTAGAGAGTGAACTATTGGGTGAAACCGTAGAGAGTTTTCACGAAACACTGAATGTGCCGCGTCTTACTTCAAAAGTTGTGCAAGCGATGTTGCCTTGGCGTATGCCAAGACGCACATAAATAGGTCGACAACCTAATGGTGAACAGGAGGGGGTAAGCCTCTGCGTTCGTACTCGAGTCGTTCACACAGAATGAGCATCCACTCAATCTTCTCAGCAATGCTTCTCTGGGCTGGAAGCTTGACTGTCTTGGGTAAACCCAATTCAGATACCGCGCATCCTTCAATCAAATAACGAATGGCTTCTAGCGGAGGCGAAAATTCTTTAGCCACCGAAATCCATGATGCTTGAATCTTGGATTGGCCAAGCAACGCCAACTTGCGTGGAGTGCTGACCACAGCGCGATGGTTAACAGAGTCGCATCCTTCTCGGCGAAGCTGGTTTCCAATTTCTGAATAAATCAAGCGAGCCGCCAAGATGGCAGCTCTGCAATCTTTGGGAAGTTCTGCAATACCTGAATTGGCTTTGATATACAGGCGCTCGGCTTCTGTTAATAAGCGTTCGATCACAGATTGCAGAGCTGGAGAAAAAACAGGTGAAGCAAGCCATGCAATTGGATCAAGGCCTGCTTCGCGCATCCATATATGTGGAAGATAGAGACGGCCATTGCGTGCATCTTCACCTACATCGCGCGCAATATTTGTGAGTTGCATAGCAACCCCTAACTCGCATGCGCGCGCCAGGGCAGTTGCGTGTCGTGGTCCCATGATCCAACACATCATGGCACCAACGCTACCGGCTACGCGCGCGCCATATTGATGCACCTCTTCAATGGTTTCATAGGTCTTGCCATGGGCATCCCATTCGAAGCCTTCGATCAAAGCTTCGAGCATGGCGCGGGGCAATTGGTATTGATCTACCACCAAAGCCAAGGCGTTATCTTCTAAATGGGATTGTGGACGGCCACTGTAAATAGCATCCAAGCGTTGCTTCAGTTCAACCAATGCATCTTCTGTCGATTCACCTTCGTCAACCAAATCGTCGGCGACACGACAAAAAGCATACAAAGCAATAGATGCTGCACGCACCCTTTGGGGTAACAATTTAGAAGCCGCAAAAAAACTCTTAGAGCCACCACGCATCATCTCGACGCATGACTGGAGGTCGTAACCCGGTTGGATATCAGACGAACGCATTAGCATGGGGAACCACCGTTTCAAGTGCTTTGGCTGACATCAACACACCAGGAACACCTGCACCTGGATGGGTGCCTGCTCCAACAACATATAAACCTGGTACATCTTCGCTGCGGTTGTGTGGTCTAAACCAAGCGCTTTGTAGCAAGAGGGGCTCCAAGCCAAAACCGGCACCCTTGAAAGACCACAAACGATCTTTAAAGTCTTGAGGCGTCATCATTTTGGAAGTAACGATGTGCTTGGATAAACCCGGTAACACATCGCGCTCAAGTGCTTCTTGAATACTGGCTCGGTAAGTATCAGCAAAGCTGTCCCAGTCAGTGCCACTGTCTAAATGGGGCACAGGGGAGAGCGCATAAAACGTGTCGCATCCTGCAGGCGCTAAAGAAGGATCCGTTGCTGTCGGGCGATGCAAATACAAGCTGAAATCGTTTGCTAACTTGTGGCGCTTAAAAATATCGGTTAACAACTCTTTGTAGCGCGGTCCTAACACCATCATGTGGTGTGGCACATCGTGGTATTGCTTGTTGGTACCGAAGTACCAGACAAACAAGCCCATGGAATAGCGGCCGTTATCAATCTTTCGATCACTCCAATGGCGGCGGTGCTCAGGCGCCACCAAGTATTTGTAAGTCCACGCGGTATCGGCATTGCTCACCACAATATCGGCTGGAATGAATTCTCCGTTTTGAAGTTCTACGCCGACAGCTTTGTTGTTAGCAACACGTACTTGCGTTACTGCTGCGTTGTATCGAATAGGTATGCCGCGTGAGGCGAGTAGTTTCACCAAGCCTTGCACGATAGCGCCTGTACCACCCATGGCCGAGTGCACGCCCCACGTGCGCTCTAGTGAATTGATCAGGGCGTAAGCACTGGTGACTGAAAAAGGATTGCCACCAATAAGCAAGGGGTGAAAACTTAAAACGATGCGCAATTTGTCGTTTTTAATGTGCTTGGCCACCAAGCTGTAAATACTGCGCCAAGCACCCATCCGTGCAAAAGCGGGGATCGCATTGATCAAATCCATGAGGGTGTCAAAAGCTATACAGCCCAGACCCTCAAAACCCAGCGTTTTACAGAGCTCTGCGTCCGCTAGGAAACGCGTGTATCCATCTAGATCATCAACCGAAAACCGTGCAATTTCTCGACGCATAGCAACGTCATCACCGCTGTAATCAAACCACGTGCCATCGCTAAAGCGTATGCGATAAAAAGGGTCCATCGCCCGTAAATCGATGTCATCGCTGAATGTTTTGCCACACAAGGCCCACAACTCTTCGAGCAGAAATGGCGCTGTGATGATGGTGGGACCTGCATCAAAAGTAAACCCATCTTGTTTGAAAACAGAAGCGCGACCTCCAGCGGCATCCAATTTTTCAAGAACCTGAACGTCGTAGCCCTTTGCACTCAAACGTATGGCAGCAGCTAAGCCACCAAAACCACTGCCAATTACCAATGCAACGGGTTTGCGTTTGCCTGAAGTTAACAATTGGTCGATTGCCAACATGTCATGATTGGTGATGGCATTCATAGTTAATTTTTCAGACAGAAGTTACCGAAGACCTAGACAAGGCCCAACCCCAAATACGTTGCATGGGAAGAGGGAAAATCATCAGTGCATGTTCTACGATGGCGAGCCCCAACAGGCTTGCTAATAACACCCATCCGGTGGTCATATCAACCTTTCCGTCTTGTGCTTGCCACACCAGCCATGTCCATGCAACTACGGACAAGGAAAAAGAAATAGCAAACCACCAAGTCAATCGACGATTTCTAAAATACGAAGCTAAGTATTTCAAGTGAACCGGTAAATAGGCTGCACCGTTTTCTGCTACTCCAAAAAATAAATTTAACTTGGCACTTACCCGCATACACCAGAGCAAGGCGAAGGTACATAAGGCAATATGGTTGGGATTTTCAAGCTGCATGGCACACAAAAATCCAAAATTCAGCAAGAGCGCGTACTCATGGTGCAAGACGACTTGTAACGATTGGGTGAAACGTTTCCAACCTGTAGCACCTTCTTCCATGGCAATTTTTCTTGGGCCCGTGAGCGTACCTGTCAGAAAAGCCAATTCATGCCATCCCCACATCACAATCACACTGCCAAAGCCCAGGTAGGCGTTGAAGTCGCTCACTTCTTTCATGCTGACAGAAACGCCCCAGAAACTCAGTCCCAGCAAAAATGTCCAAACTAGCATGCTCCAGCGAAAACTAGCCTGTGGCAATCTATCAAGCCACAAAATGACACCCGTACCTATCCACCAGCAAAAAATTGCATAGAGCGCAGCGAAGGTAATGTCAATCACCATGAGGGAACCATTCGGGTATTGACAGGTAACTCGTGTTCCAGCGTATCCATCATGAAGAGACGGCCAAAAGTCCATGCAGCTTGCACAACGCATACTGCTTGTTTCAGGCGTCCTGAGATGCCACCTTTGATCTTGGCTTCGTCATTAGCTTTGGAGATTTCAAACAAGCGCTCTAGTCCTGCCCTGAACTTAGGGTTGTCCGTGTCTAGTGATAGTGGGAACACTTGCTTAGAAATTTCGGTGGTGATACGAAATACGGTGTAGTCGTATTCATCCGTATCCAAGCCCATGGCCTCATGCAGCATAGGGCGTGTATGGTCACGTACATACATGGTGGCGTAGACAGCGAGCAAGAAAAATTTGATCCACAAACGGTTGCCGCCGCGCAATAAGTGTGGATTCGCGCGCATGATCAATGCAAACGACTCACCATGGCGGAATTCGTCATTACACCACCTCTCGAACCAACGAAATATGGGGTGGAAACGCTTGTCTGGGTTCTTTTCTAACTGTCGAAAGATAGTGATGTAACGCGCATATCCAATTTTTTCTGAGAGGTAAGTCGCGTAAAAAATATATTTGGGTTTGAAGTAGGTGTAAGCCTTGGTACGCTTGAGGTCGCCCAAATCAATGCCTAGACCAAAGTC
>DDYJ01000153.1:0-2404 GCA_002347905.1 Comamonadaceae bacterium UBA2237
AGTTTTTTTGCTTCGAGTGTGGCGGTCATCAGGCTTTCGATGTGGCTACGTTCTTCTGAAGCGAGCAAATCGCCATCCGCTTGCAATGCGCTCTGCGTAGCGAGCCACATACGGTCAGCGTCAACACGCGCTTCTATGAGGGCACGTGTTTGGATATCTTGCTCTGCAGTTTTAAAGCTGTCTTGCAACATGGTGGCGATTTGGTCGTCCGACAAACCATAGCTTGGTTTGACAGTGATTTTGGCTTGCACACCGCTATGCTGCTCAACAGCAGCCACGCTGAGCAATCCATCAGCATCTACCGTGAAGGTGACGCGAATGCGCGCGGCACCTGCGGCCATTGGGGGAATGCCACGTAACTCAAATCTCGCCAAACTGCGACAGTCTGCTACCAAGTCGCGCTCACCTTGCACCACGTGCAAGGCCAATGCGGTTTGTCCGTCTTGGTAAGTAGTGAAGTCTTGTGCCATCGCGGTTGGAATAGTTTGGTTACGCGGCACGATGCGCTCTACCAAACCGCCCATGGTTTCAATGCCTAATGACAAAGGAATCACATCTAACAGCAACAACTCGCCGTCGGGGTTGTTACCCGCGAGTTGGTTGGCTTGAATGGCAGCACCTAATGCAACTACTTCGTCGGGGTTCAAGTTTGTCAATGGCTCACAGCCCAGCAAATCTGCAACCGCTGTTTGAATATGCGGCATGCGGGTAGAGCCCCCGACCATCACCACGCCTTGAATATCTTGTTTTTGTAAGCCAGCATCGCGCAAGGCTTTGCGCACTGCGTTGAGGGTGCGTTNNTGTCACCACCCCACTGGCGAGTGTCACTTCAAACTGCACGCTGTCTTGAAAAGATAACGCTTCTTTACATGCACGTGCAGCCACCATGACCTGCGCTTTGTCTGAGGGTGTGGCGATGACACATTGGGTAATTGCTTGTACGAACTCTACCAACGCACGGTCGTAGTCGTCTCCCCCTAGCGCAGAGTCTCCGCCGGTGGCAAGCACTTCAAACACACCGCGTGTCAAACGCAGAATAGAAATATCGAAAGTACCGCCGCCTAAGTCATACACGGCATACACGCCTTCGCTTGATTGGTCTAGGCCATAAGCAATGGCAGCAGCCGTAGGTTCGTTGATCAAACGCAAGACATTTAAGCCAGCAAGTTGTGCCGCGTCTTTGGTTGCTTGGCGTTGTGCATCGTCAAAGTAAGCGGGCACGGTGATCACTGCGCCATAGAGTTCGTCGTCGAAAGTATCTTCTGCACGAAAACGCAAGGTGGCTAATATTTCGGCGCTGACTTCAACAGGAGATTTTTCTCCGGCACGGGTTTGAATGGCCAACATGCCAGGCTTGTCAATAAACTGGTAGGGCAGTTTGTCGGCATTGGCGATGTCTTTGAGACCACGGCCCATAAACCGTTTGACAGAGACCAGTGTGTTTTGTGGGTCTTCGGCTTGCGCTTGCAAGGCGTCAACACCAATTTGTCTGCCATCGTTGTCTAAATAGCGCACCGCAGAGGGCAAGATGACTTGGCCATTTACATCCGGCAAGCATTCGGCCACGGAGTTGCGCACGCTAGCCACCAAAGAATGGGTGGTACCTAAATCAATACCTACCGCAATACGCCTTTGGTGCGGATCGGGTGCTTGTCCTGGTTCGGAAATTTGTAACAAAGCCATAGAAATGTATTGTCGCTTTAAGGTTGGCTATCGAGAGTCGTCTCGGTGATATTTAGGCGGCGTCAAGTTGGTCGAGGCGCGTGTCAATGTCTTTGACAAAGCGTTCGATAAACATGAGCGCCCTCACCTGTTGCGCGGCTTTTGCAAAATCTTGGGCCTGGTCAATCAAGGTTTCGCAGTTCGCCAAAGCTGCATCGCGGCTTTGTAAAACTTCTTGATGCAAATTTTCAAGCGAATCGGCGGTACTGGCGTCGTCCAACTCTTCACGCCATTGCATTTGTTGCATCAAAAATTCCGTTGGCATAGCGGTATTGTTTTCTGCGTTAATAGGCGCGCCGGCGAGTTCACACAAATACGCTGCGCGACGCAGTGGGTCTTTGAGGCGTTGGTAGGCCTCGTTGATGCGCACCGACCATTGCATAGCGACACGCTGGGCGGCTGTGCCTTGCGCAGAAAATTTATCGGGATGCGCTTCGCGTTGTAGGTTTTTCCAACGCGTATCTAATGCAACGCGGTCTTGGGCAAAACGTTTGGGAATGTCAAAGAGTTCAAAATCGTTGACGGCAAGTTGAGCCGACAACGAACCAGCCGCGTCAACCACCTTAGATGCGGAACGACTCGCCGCAGCCGCAGCGGTCGCGTTCATTAGGGTTGGAGAATTTGAAGCCTTCGTTCAAGCCTTCGCGTACAAAGTCGAGTTGGGTTCCGTCGATGTAGGCCA
>DDYJ01000153.1:2475-3016 GCA_002347905.1 Comamonadaceae bacterium UBA2237
TGCTTGGCAGCAGATTCGGTCAGGGTGACGGCCATGGAAATACCTAGGGAATATTAATGCGCGTGTTTCTTTTTGTAGTCTTCGACTGCGGCTTTGATGGCGTCTTCCGCCAAGATGGAGCAGTGAATTTTGACAGGCGGTAACGCAAGTTCCTCCGCAATTTCGCTGTTCTTCAGGGCAGCAGCTTGGTCTAGCGTTTTGCCTTTGACCCACTCGGTTACCAATGATGATGACGCAATGGCAGAACCACAGCCATAGGTTTTGAAGCGTGCGTCTTCAATCACACCCGTGGTGGGATTGACTTTGATTTGCAACTTCATCACGTCGCCACAAGCAGGCGCGCCGACCATGCCGGTACCGACAGAGTCATCGCCTTTTTCAAACGAACCCACGTTGCGGGGGTTTTCGTAGTGGTCGATTACTTTTTCTGAATAAGCCATGGTGTTTTCCTAAGATTTTTCAAAGCTGCTTAATGCGCGGCCCATTGGATGGTCGAGATGTCGATGCCTTCTTTGTACATATCCCAAAGCGGGCTTAAGTC
>DDYJ01000153.1:3126-3380 GCA_002347905.1 Comamonadaceae bacterium UBA2237
GCAGAACCAGAAGACACCGCCAAACCTTTGATACCCATGATGAGCGACTCACCTTCCACATAGTTAAAACTGATGTTGAGGTTGTGCGGCACACGCTTTTCTAGATGGCCGTTGATAAACACTTGTTCTATGCCTGTTAGGCCATCGAGCAAACGCTTGCTCAAAGCTTTGGCTTTAGCAAGGTCTTGGGCCATATCGAGTTTGGCAATGCGGAAGGCTTCGCCCATGCCCACGCACTGGTGGGTCGGCAAAGT
>DDYJ01000153.1:3464-5059 GCA_002347905.1 Comamonadaceae bacterium UBA2237
TTCCATGTCGATTTCTACTTTGCCCGTGGCTTGCGCTGCGTCAACGTGGAAGATGATGCCTTTTTCACGGCACAAAGTACCGATGGCAGGAATGTCTTGAATCACGCCGATTTCGTTGTTGACGAACATGACGCTGATCAGAATCGTGTCTTTGCGAATCGCTGCTTTGAGAACGTCCATATCGATCAAGCCGTCGGCCTGCACGTCGAGGTAGGTCACCTCGAAGCCTTGGCGCTCGAGTTCACGCATGGTGTCTAACACCGCTTTGTGCTCGGTTTTGACGGTGATGAGATGCTTGCCCCGTGTTTGGTAGAAATGCGCCGCACCTTTGATGGCAAGGTTGTTGGATTCGGTCGCGCCGGAGGTCCACACGATTTCGCGGGGGTCAGCGCCGATCAATGCAGCTACGTCAGCGCGGGCTTTTTCAACAGCCTCTTCCGCCTCCCAACCCCAAGCGTGGCTGCGCGACGCGGGATTGCCAAAGTGCTCGCGCAACCAAGGAATCATGGCGTCTACCACGCGGGGGTCGACCGGATTGGTCGACGCGTAATCGAGGTAAATCGGGAAATGCGGAGTCATGTCCATTTTTTTAGCCGGCAGGGTTAGTTTTTAGCGAAAGCGTTGCCCAAGGCAAAGACTGAATTGGGTGCGTTGACATGGATGGGTTTGGCGACAGGCATGGCAGAGATGGCTTTGCGCATGCTGGGCTTGTTTTCGATCTCGATGCCTTTGGCGAGTTGGTCGTCGACCAACTTTTGCAAACTGACAGAGTCAAGGAAGTCAACCATGCGCTGGTTCAAAGAGGTCCACAACTCATGGGTCATGCAACGGCCGGCTTCACCCATGCAGTTTTCTTTGCCACCGCAGTGGGTGGCGTCGATGGGCTCGTCGACAGAGACGATGATGTCGGCGACAGTGATATCGGCTGCTTTGCGACCCAAGGAATACCCGCCGCCTGGTCCACGGGTGGATTCGACAAGTTCATGGCGACGGAGCTTGCCAAACAATTGCTCTAAATAAGAGAGCGAAATCTGCTGGCGCTGGCTGATGGCGGCCAAAGTGACAGGGCCATTGCTTTGGCGGAGCGCCAAATCGATCATGGCAGTGACTGCAAAACGACCTTTGGTGGTGAGACGCATAGGGAGCTCCTTTGAGTTAAGTGGGGGCTTTGTCGACTAATTGAGTCAAGTATAACCTAATCCCCACGGAATTGGTCAAGTAATACCCTTTTAGACGACTACGTTGTCGTGCCCCGCCCCGCCAAAGGCCTGCGCGCGCAAGTTGGCCAATTGGTCGCGGACCCGGGCAGCGTTCTCAAATTCGAGGTTACGAGCGTGTTCCATCATCAGCTTTTCTAGGCGTTTGATCTCTTTGGCGATGTCGCGCTCGCTCATATCTTCGATACGGGCTTTTTCGATTTCGCGCTCCTGCGCCTCTTTGCCAGCCTTCTCGCTGTAAACGCCGTCGATCAAATCGCGCACTTGCTTGAACACGCCTTTGGGGGTGATACCGTGCAAGGTGTTGTGCTCTAACTGCTTGGTACGGCGCCGCTCTGTTTCGCCGATGGCCTTTTTCATCGAATCGGTCATGCGGTC
>DDYJ01000153.1:5206-6399 GCA_002347905.1 Comamonadaceae bacterium UBA2237
CGCAAGATTTCGACGCGCTCTACGGTGTCGATGTCGCTGTGTAAGTAACGGACTTTGACGCCGTTGTCGCTCAAATAATCGGTCAATTGCTCAGCCATGCGCTTGGTCAGCGTGGTGATGAGTACGCGCTCTTGGCGATCCACCCGAATGCGTATCTCTTGCAGAACATCGTCAACTTGGTGGGTGGCGGGACGCACTTCCACCTCGGGGTCAACCAAGCCTGTCGGGCGCACCAGTTGCTCCACCACCTTGCTGGCATGGGTTTTCTCGTAGTCGGCGGGCGTGGCCGAGACGAAGACGACTTGGCGCATGCGCTTTTCAAACTCTTCAAGTTTGAGCGGACGGTTGTCGAGCGCGCTAGGCAAACGAAAGCCGTATTCAACCAAGGTGGTTTTGCGCGAGCGGTCGCCGTTGTACATGCCACCGAGCTGGCCGATCATGACGTGGCTTTCGTCCAAAAACATCAGCGCGTCTTTGGGCATGTAATCGGTCAAGGTGCTGGGCGGGTCGCCGGGTTTGGCGCCCGACAAATGGCGGGAGTAGTTCTCAATGCCTTTGCAGTGGCCGACCTCAGACAGCATCTCCAGATCAAAACGGGTACGTTGCTCCAAACGCTGGGCTTCGACCAGTTTGTTCATGCCGACCAACTCTTTCAAGCGCTCGGCCAGTTCGACCTTGATGGTTTCTACCGCCGCCAAAACGCGGTCACGCGGGGTGACATAGTGGCTGGAGGGATAGATGGTGAAGCGCGGAATTTTTTGGCGAATGCGGCCTGTGAGCGGATCAAAGAGTTGCAAGCTATCGATCTCATCGTCAAACAACTCGATGCGAATCGCCAATTCCGAATGCTCGGCAGGGAAGACATCGATGGTGTCGCCCCGCACGCGGAATTTGCCACGTGAGAAGTCTAGGTCGTTACGCTCGTATTGCATACGCACCAGCTGGGCAATGGCGTCACGCTGGCCGATTTTGTCGCCCGCACGAACCGTCATCACCATGCGGTGGTAACTCTCAGGCTCGCCGATACCGTAGATGGCTGAAACTGTAGCCACCACGATCACGTCGCGGCGCTCCAAGATGCTTTTGGTGCAACTCAAGCGCATTTGCTCGATGTGTTCGTTGATAGCGCTGTCTTTTTCAATGAACAGGTCGCGCTGTGGCACATAGGCTTCGGGCTGGTAGTAGTCGTAATA
>DDYJ01000153.1:6451-7032 GCA_002347905.1 Comamonadaceae bacterium UBA2237
GCAATCACATTGGCCATAGTGAAGGTTTTGCCCGACCCCGTCACCCCCAACAGGGTTTGGAAAACTTCGCCGTCGTTGATGCCATCCACCAATTCATTGATAGCAGTGGGCTGATCGCCTGCTGGCGGATAGGGCTGAAACAACTCAAAGGGCGAACCTGGGTAGCTGACAAAAGTGCCTGTGCCAGGCGCTGTAGCACCTTCAGCGGCAACTTTGCCTTCCGCTTGGGTTTTGGCAAGGGATAAATCAACGGCTAGGGGCGTGGGCATGTGTTTCAAAGAAGGCATGCGCAAAAGCATGCGCGACAGGCGTTTAAAATATAGGGAAAACGCGTAAGCCTACCTTAGTCTGCGCAAGGCTTCTAACCTTTTCCCATTTACCCCCTCTCAAGGACCCACGATGTCACTGTTTAATGCTGTCGAAATGGCACCCCGCGACCCTATTTTGGGCCTCAACGAACAATTTGCCGCCGACACCAACCCCCACAAAGTCAACCTAGGCGTGGGCGTGTACTTTGACGATAACGGCAAATTGCCACTTTTAGAGTGTGTCCAAGCCGCCGAAAAAACCATGATGTCGCA
>DDYJ01000153.1:7043-10032 GCA_002347905.1 Comamonadaceae bacterium UBA2237
GTCCAACATTTGGTATTTGGCGCAGATTCTGAGCCCGTCACCTCAGGCCGTGTGGCTACGGTGCAAGGTTTGGGCGGTACTGGCGGCTTGAAGGTCGGCGCTGATTTTCTGCGCCACTTAAACCCCAAGGCCAAGGTCTTGATTTCTGACCCCAGCTGGGAAAACCACCGCGGTTTGTTCACCAACGCGGGTTTCACAGTCGAGACTTACGCTTACTACGACGCCAGCAAAAAAGACATCAACTTCGACGGCATGCTCGCCTCGCTCAATGCAGCACCAGCAGGCACCGTGGTGGTGTTGCACGCTTGTTGCCATAACCCTACGGGCTACGACATCACACCCGAGCAATGGGACAAAGTGGTTGAGGTGGTCAAAGCCAAAAACCTCACCGCCTTTTTAGACATGGCCTACCAAGGTTTTGGTCACGGTATCCAAGAGGACGGCGCGGTGGTTCAAAAATTTGTGGCGGCTGGCCTGAACTTCTTTGTATCGACCTCTTTTTCTAAAAGCTTCAGCCTCTACGGAGAGCGTGTGGGCGCATTGAGCGTGGTTTGTAAAGACAAAGAAGAATGTGGCCGCGTTTTGAGCCAACTCAAAATTGTGATTCGTACCAACTACTCCAATCCCCCTATCCATGGCGGTGCCGTGGTGGCGGCCGTGCTTGGCAACCCCGATTTGCGTGCTTTATGGGAAAAAGAGCTTGGCGAGATGCGCTTGCGTATCAAAGCCATGCGCCAAAAACTGGTCGACGGCCTCAAAGATGCGGGTGTTAAGCAAGACATGCGTTTCATCACCCGCCAAATCGGTATGTTCAGCTACTCCGGCTTGACCAAAGACCAAATGGTGCGCCTGCGCAATGAATTTGGTGTCTACGGCACCGACTCGGGGCGCATGTGCGTGGCGGCCTTGAACAGCAAGAACATCGACCACGTGTGCGCGTCCATCGCCAAAGTCGTCCAATAGTTTGGAGGACAGCCCCCAATTTAGTTTCATGTTGCACTGTTATATTGCTTAGGCACTTTTTTGAGAGACCTTTTTGCATGCTTTATAAGATTTTTGAAAACCAACGCAGCTTTATGGAACCGTTTGCTGAATTTGCGCAGGCAACTGCCAAGCTCTACAGCAATCCTATATCTCCATGGAGTAACACCCTATTAGGCCACCGCATGTCCGCGGGATACGACCTGCTGTACCGCCTTGGTAAAGACTACATCAAACCTGAATTTGGCATCCAATCGATCGACGTCGACGGCGTTGAAATCGCCATCCACGATCGTGTAGAAATCAACAAGCCGTTTTGTGAGCTTCGCCGTTTTAAGCGTTTTTCTGATGACGCCAAAACGTTGGCCAAAATCAAAGGCCAACCTGTGGTGTTGATCGTCGCTCCCCTCTCTGGCCACTACGCCACGCTATTGCGCGACACCGTCAAAACCATGCTCAAAGACCACAAGGTCTACATCACAGATTGGCGTAACGCGCGTTTGGTGCCACTGAGTGAAGGCGAGTTTCATTTAGACGACTATGTCAATTACGTCCAAGAATTTATCCGCCACCTGCAAAACAAATACGGCAATTGCCATGTGATCAGCGTGTGCCAACCCACCGTGCCTGTATTGGCGGCGGTGTCCTTGATGGCCTCTCGGGGTGAAAAAATACCGCTCAGCATGACCATGATGGGTGGCCCTATCGACGCTAGGAAGTCGCCCACGGCCGTGAACAATTTGGCCATGAACAAAAGCCTCAACTGGTTCGAAAACAATGTGATTTACCGCGTGCCAGACAACTTCCCTGGCGCTGGTCGTCGGGTATACCCTGGCTTTTTGCAACACAGCGGTTTTGTGGCAATGAATCCAGAGCGCCATTTCAAAAGCCATTACGACTACTTCAAAGATTTGATCAAAGGCGATGACGCCCACGCGGAAGCACACCGCCATTTTTACGATGAGTACAACGCTGTGCTGGACATGGACGCCGACTATTACTTGGAAACCATACAAACGGTATTCCAAGAATTCAAGTTGGTGCGCGGCACATGGGAAGTGAAATCGCCCGAAGGCGTGATGGAGTTGGTGCGCCCCCAAGACATTCATAACACTGGTCTGATCACGATCGAGGGCGAGTTAGACGATATATCTGGATCAGGCCAAACCAAAGCGGCGCACAAATTGTGTACGGGCTTGCCGCGTGAAATCATGGACCATTTGGAAGTGAAAGGTGCTGGCCACTACGGCATCTTTAGTGGACGCCGTTGGCGCGATATGGTGTATCCAGTCGTGAAGGAATTCATCGCGACTCACAACAAAGCCCATCCGGTTCGCGCCAAAGCGGCCAAGCCCAAGACCGTCAAAACCGCTGCCAAAAGAGTTGCGCAATAAAACACGTGGGATTGGTCGAGCGCATTTTTGACGCCCTGCCACAAACGCAATGCACGCGTTGTGGATACCCAGATTGCTTGCATTACGCCCAAGCGATTGCCAACGAAGAAGCCCGGATCAACCAATGCCCGCCCGGAGGCGCTGAAGGCATCAAGCGCTTAGCCGCCATCACTGGCAATGTCGCTATCCCCCTCAATCCAGATAACGGCACTGAAGGCCCTCGCACTCTGGCGGTGATTGATGAAAACTGGTGCATAGGTTGCACGCTGTGCATCGACGCCTGCCCTACCGACGCGATTGTCGGCAGCAACAAACGCATGCACACCGTCATTGAGCCCTATTGCACGGGTTGCGAGTTGTGTATTCCAGTGTGCCCGGTCGATTGCATTGCGCTAGAACCGGTAGATGCGACGCTGACGGGCTGGCAAGCTTGGTCGCAAGATTTAGCCAATGTGGCACGAAGTCGTTACGAAGCTAAAACGATCAGACTTACGCGCTTACAAAAAGAAGAAGAGCAGCGCTTGGATGCGCTAGCCAACACGCGTAAAACGAGCGCTTGAACTAGCTTCTCAAATTGATTGCTCAGCCAACGCGCTAAATGCCTTCACCACTTC
>DDYJ01000152.1 GCA_002347905.1 Comamonadaceae bacterium UBA2237
TAAAACTCGTCTGGGTTGACGGCACCTTGCACCACAGTTTCGCCCAATCCGTAACTCGATGTGATGAACACCACGTCTTCAAAGCCCGACTCGGTGTCGATGGTGAACATCACACCCGCCGCACCCAAATCAGATCGCACCATGCGTTGAACACCAGCGGACAAAGCCACATCGGCATGGGCAAAACCTTTGTGCACGCGGTAACTGATAGCGCGGTCGTTGTAGAGCGAGGCAAAAACCTCTTTCATCTTGTGTAGCACTTCTTCGATACCGACCACATTCAAGAAAGTTTCTTGCTGGCCTGCAAAAGAAGCGTCCGGCAAATCCTCTGCGGTAGCGGAGGAGCGCACCGCAAATGAAGCGTGTGCATTGCCAGCACTGAGTGTGGCGAATGCCTCGCGAATCGCTTTTTCTAAATCTGCTGGATAAGGTTGCGCCAAGACCAGGTTACGGATTTCAGCGCCAACCTGGGCCAAAGCACGCACGTCTTCTGTATCTAAGGCATTGAGCTTTGCATTGATTTTGTCTGTCAAACCATCGTGCTGTAAAAAAGCACGGAATGCATGCGCTGTTGTTGCAAAACCCGTTGGCACGCGAACACCAGAGGGCAACTGGGAAATCATCTCGCCTAAGCTGGCATTTTTGCCACCCACCGACTCGACGTCGGTCATCCTTAGGTTTTCAAACGGAACGACCAAGGCGGTCGCAGAAAAAAGTGCTGACATGGGGGAGCTCCAAAAGTTAAAACTGGTGCGGCCACGCAGCAGGCGCTAATTTGTATTTTTTTGAATGGGGGGCTAATCTGCATGGCGAAATTCGGATAATCTGACCATTGTAGTTAGCCAACCTCACATTTAAGAAAACCAACGCCCCATGCCAAATCCAACCGTATTTTTCATCTCAGACGGCACGGGTATTACCGCAGAAACCTTTGGTAACGCTATCTTGGCGCAGTTCGAACTCAAATTTAGGCATGTACGCTTGCCATTTGTCGACTCGGTCGACAAAGCACATCAAGCAGTACGACAAATTAACCACACGGCTGAGATAGAGGGACGTAGACCCATCGTTTTCACTACCTTAGTCGATGAGGAGGTGCTCAAAGTCATAGTCGACGGCAGCAAAGGCATGATGCTCGACATGTTTGGCACCTTCGTCAACCCGCTCGAGGCCGAGTTAGGCATCAAATCCAACCACCGCATTGGTCGCTTCTCAGACGCCAGCAAGAGCAAGGAATACCACGACCGCATCGAGGCCATCAATTTCTCTTTGGCGCATGACGACGGTCAACTCAATCGCGATCTTGAGCAATCCGATGTGATTTTGGTGGGTGTGAGCCGAAGCGGCAAAACGCCAACCAGCCTGTACTTGGCGATGCAACATGGTTTGAAAGCAGCGAACTACCCACTCATACCTGACGACTTTGAGCGCAAGCAATTGCCCTCTGCATTGGTTCCATTCAAAAAGAAAATATTCGGCTTAACGATACAGCCTGATCGTTTGAGCGAAATTCGTAACGAACGCCGACCGAATTCCAACTATTCCAATCTCGCCAATTGCCGCTATGAAGTGGCTGAGGCCGAATCGATGATGCGCCGCGCTGGTATTCGCTGGTTATCCACAACGCATAAAAGTATCGAAGAAATCGCCACAACAATTCTGCAAGAAATAAGTCCTGAGCGATTGACGTATTAAAACGTCAAAAGAACTTTACAAACCAAGAGCGGCGATTCCAGCTTTGGCAATCTGCGCGTCTTCGTTAGATTTCACACCGCTTACGCCGACTGCTCCGATACACAGCCCGTCTTTGATAATAGGGACTCCCCCTTCGAGCATGCCTTGTAGGTAAGGAGCACTCAAAAATGAAAAGCGGCCGTTGTTGATCACGTCTTCATAAACCTTGCTTTCACGCCGACCCAAGGCGGCAGTCGTAGCCTTCGCAGGGCCAATGTGCGCAGAAATGGTTGCAACGCCGTCCATACGGTGCATACCCAATAAGTGACCGCCATCGTCAACCACAGCAATCACGACGGCCCAATTGTTTTTGACAGCTTCTGCTTCAGCAGTAGCAAGAATGGTTTTGACATCAGAAGACTCTAAATAAGGTTTTGTTTTCATAGTGGGTGCGTGCTGAGAAGATCTATTTGAGATAACTAGCGTAAGCTTTTCACACTGTTGTGTGCGTGCGCTATTGATTTGAGACAAAGCATACCCATTTATTTCCTCGTAAATCCCTGTAAAAACTAGGATTTACACCAAGCATTTGAAAACCAATTGCTCTAAAATGGGCGCATCTGCATGTGCAGGTGTTTACAGGAGATCGTGACATGAACGACCATATCCAAACTGTTGAGTATTACGACGTCTTATCCACCGAAGACCGTAACCGGGTCTTGCGCAATACTTATTGGCTTCTTGCTGTCAGCATGTTGCCTACAGTGTTGGGCGCTTGGGTCGGTGTGGCATCGGGTATCAGCTACGCCTTGTCTGGCGGTTTGGGCATTATCTTGATGCTAGTTGGCGCATTTGGCTTCATCTACGCCATTGAACGTACCAAACATTCCGCTACTGGCGTATATGTTTTACTAGGCTTCACTTTCTTCATGGGTCTCATGCTCTCGCGCATGATCGCCATGGTCTTGGGCTTCAAAAACGGCGCTGAGCTGGTGATGACTGCTTTCGGTGGCACAGCAGGTGTCTTTTTCGCCATGGCTAGTTTGTCATCCGTTATCAAGCGCGATATTTCTGGCTTAGGCAAATGGCTGATGGTCGGCGTCATTATTTTGATGGTGGGTAGCATCATCAATATGTTTGTCGGTTCTTCCGCAGGCATGCTAGTCATCTCTGTTTTGTCCATGGCCATCTTCAGCGCATTCATGCTGTATGACCTCAAGCAAATCATGGATGGTGGCGAAACCAATTACATCAGCGCCACCCTTACCCTGTATCTAGACGTGATCAACGTATTCCAAAGCTTGCTGGCTTTGCTAGGTATTTTTGGTGGTGAACGCGAATAAAACAGCTAAGCACTTGATCTAAAAAAAGGGGCCTAGGCCCCTTTTTTATTTGCGACAAAGTTTTCATTAAGTGGCATGGCGCTATTTATCAATAGGCGCCACAAGACGGCGCTCTAAGTTGGCAAATCGAACACCGCCATGCTCTCCACATGCGCTGTGTGCGGGAACATATTCACGGCTCCTGCAGCGCTGCAAATATAACCAGCCACATTCACGAGCAAACCAGCATCACGCGCCAGGGTGGCAGGGTTACAGCTGACATAGACAATGCGACGCGGTGGTTTCCATTCTTGTCTTAACGCAGGCTGTTGCAGCAAAGCAGCCAAGGCTTGCACCAGAGCAAATGCTCCCTCGCGCGGTGGATCGACCAACCATTTGTCGGCAACACCATCGGACACCAGCAACTCAGGCGTCATATCAAATAAATTACGGGCAGCAAATTGCGTGGGTGCAAACGTGGTTTGTCGCTGAGACTGGTTCCATACCAGGTTGTCGCGTGCGCGCGCTACCAGGGCCTCGCTTCCTTCTATGCCCAGCACCTTCCCAGCCATAGTGGCAATGGGTAAGGTGAAATTGCCTATACCGCAGAACCAATCAATCACGTGCTCATGGCCTTGCGCATCCAGCAATCGCAAAGCACGCGTCACCAAAACGCGGTTGATATGCGGATTGACTTGCGTGAAATCTGTGGGTTTGAAAGGCATCGTCACACCAAACTCGGGTAACGCATAAGCGAGTTGTTCTTGCGATTGCCCTTCCAACAAGGCCACGGTGTCGGGGCCTTTAGGCTGAAGCCACCATTGCACATGGTGCTGGGTAGCGAATTTTTTGAGTAAATTGATATCCACGCTTGAAATTGGTTCTAGATGGCGTAGCACCAAAGCCGTGACGTGGTCACCGCAAGCCAACTCAATTTGTGGACAACTCGTACGCGCTTGTAAACTTTCGATCAAAGACCTCAGGGGCAGCAACAAAGCATTCACATGGGGCGGCAACACCGGACACGTTTGCATGTCTGCCACGTAGCGACTTTTACGCTCATGGAAACCCACTAGCACCGTGCCTTTTTTGAGCACATCACGCACAGACATACGGGCACGGTAGCGGTATCCCCATGCAGGCCCGTAGATCGGTCGCAGAATATTTTCTGGCTTGACCTTTCCCAAGTGCCAAAGGTTGTCTTCCATGGCGCGTTGCTTTACAGCGACTTGTGCAGTGGCCTCTAAATGCTGCATCTTGCATCCACCACAAGCACCAGCATGCAACCCAAAATGCGGGCAACCAGGACGTACACGCTGTGATGACTCGTGCACTACCTCCAGCAAAGAACCTTGCTCCCAATTATTTTTTTTGCGGTGGATGTTCGCGCGTACCGTCTCGAAAGGCAAGGCACCCTCGACAAAAACCACTTTACCGTCTTCGCGATGCGCAACACCTTGCGCTTCGAG
>DDYJ01000067.1:0-136 GCA_002347905.1 Comamonadaceae bacterium UBA2237
GTGGTGTCTAACTCGCCACTGGCGTGTATGCGACCGTAACTCGCTCCACGATCGCCAGAGGTGACATCCGTCGACATTTTTGCCTTGTGCGACTCTAGGCGCTCGGCGCCCTGCTCAAACAGATCGGGGGTCATGG
>DDYJ01000067.1:153-499 GCA_002347905.1 Comamonadaceae bacterium UBA2237
ATATTTTTTGTACAAAGCCAACCACGCCTTGTGGCAAGAACAAGGTGACACCAATAAATAAGGCGCCCAAAAAGTAAAGCCAAAACTCTGGCGCAGTCACAGTGAGCCAGCTTTTAGCGCCATTGACTAAGAAGGCGCCCACAATGGGGCCTATCAAAGTAGCACGCCCACCGACTGCAGCCCAGACTGCCATTTCAATCGAATTAGCAGGACTCATTTCACTCGGATTGATGATGCCTACTTGGGGAACATACAAAGCCCCGGCAATACCGCACATCACCGCAGAAATAACCCAAATCGTGAGTTTGTAGGGTGTGGGTGAATAACCAGAGAACATCACGCGGCT
>DDYJ01000067.1:530-5484 GCA_002347905.1 Comamonadaceae bacterium UBA2237
GAAGGAGGCCAATAAAGTCACTGCCGTCAACACAAACAATGTCATACGCATCACAGGGGTTGCAATGGGTAAATCAAGGATGCGCTTGAAATCGGTAAAACCATTGTTTCCACCAAAGCCTGTTTCATTGCGAAAGAACAGCAACATGGCAGCAAAGGTCAATGCTTGGGTGATGATAGAAAAATACACCCCTTTGATACGCGAGCGGAAAGCAAAGTAACCAAACACCCACGCCAACACGCCTGGCACCAACACAATTAAAAACAATGTCGCTATAAAACTATCGCTGAAAGTCCAGTGCCAAGGCAAAGCCTTCCAATCCAAGAACACCATAAAGTCTGGCAAATTGCTTTTGTAGTTTCCGTCTGTTCCGATTTGGCGCATGAGGTACATGCCCATCATGTAACCACCAAGTGCAAAGAACAATCCATGCCCTAGCGACAAGATACCGGTGTAGCCCCAAATCAAATCCATGGCTAGAGCGCAAATGGCATAGCACATGATTTTTCCAACCAGGGCCACTGCGTAGTCGCTTACATGGAAAAAACTCTCCACTGGCAACCAAATATTGAATATTGGCACTAGTCCGCATAGCAAGACAACCGTTGCCAAAAAGAATGTCCAACCTGCAGGACTCAAGAGTGCAGGTGCTGCGGGCAATTGAATCGTGTGTGTCTTATTCATATCATGCCTCCGCACTGCGGCCCTTCATCGCAAACAGTCCTTGTGGACGTTTTTGGATGAAAATAATGATGAACACCAGCACTGCAATTTTTGCAAGGACCGCGCCTGCTAGGCCTTCTAATAATTTATTCATGAGTCCTAAGCCCATTGCAGCGTAAACCGTACCAGCGAGTTGGCCAACGCCTCCCAGCACCACCACCATGAAAGCGTCAACGATGTAGTTTTGTCCTAGGTCTGGACCGACATTACCAATTTGACTCAATGCGCAACCTGCTAAACCAGCAATACCGCAACCCAATGAAAAAGCATAGGTGTCTACACGGGCAGTGTGCACACCTAAAGCGGATGCCATTGGTCTGTTTTGCGTGACGCCGCGCACAAATAAACCCAGTCTTGTCTTGCTAATTAAAAGAGCCATTCCCAACAAAACAAATAATGCAAAACCGATGATGACCAATCGGTTGTAAGGCAAAGACAAATTGGACAGAACTTGTAGGCCACCACTCATCCAGGAAGGGTTTTCAACGCCAACGTTTTGTGCTCCAAATAGGCTTCGCACACTTTGCATCAAAACCAAGCTGATGCCCCAAGTAGCCAACAAAGTCTCGAGTGGTCTGCCGTAGAGATGTCTGAGTACTAAACGCTCCAACACCGCCCCCACCAGGGCGGCAGCCATAAATGAAATTGGCACCGCAATCAGCAAATACCAATCAAACGCTGCAGGCAAGTACTGTCTAAATAGTATTTGCACCACATACGTGGCGTAAGCACCGATCATCATCAACTCGCCATGGGCCATGTTGATCACGCCCATCAAACCGTAAGTGATAGCCAATCCCAATGCCACCAACAACAAAATAGAACCTAGACTGATACCAGTAAACAAGGCTCCTAGTTTTTCTCCAAGGCCTAAAGCAGACTGGATGGTGCGTAAGGAAGATTCAATTTGATTACGAACCTCTTTGTTGTCTTCTTGGCTCAAACGCTGGTTCAACAAAAGCACCGTATCGGGGGTTTGGTTTTGTGCAAGCGACTTGGCGGCGTTCAATCGTTCTTCAGGCTTGTCGCTATTGATCATGATCGCTGCACGAGCAAGCAACATCAAGGCCTTAGCGTTGCTATCTGCTTCACTTGCCAATGCTTTTTCGAGCATGGGTAATTTGGTGATGTCAGGCTCTTTGAGCATCAACTTCACTGCGTCCTTGCGCTTCGCGACATCAGGACTTAACAATTGCAATGCAGACAAAGCGGCGTCGATTTCGCCACGCATGCGGTTGTTGTTGATCACATCTTCGGCATTGGCTGGCAATACAAGCTCTTGTCCTGATGCAGGATCAAACGCTTTGGCATCGCGTATTACAAATACTTGGGGTCCGCTGACTTTCACAGCGTCATCTGCCATAGCTTGTAGAAAAGCGGCAGTTTTTTCATCGGGGGCAGCCAAGGCTTGCTGTAAGGCAGTGATTCGGCTGTCGACATCGCCCTGCGTTAAAGCACGTGCTTGGTCAGGTGTTAAGGCGTGTGTTGGCCCAGCAAAAGCTAAAACTATTACGCTGGAAAACACTAAAGATAAAAAACGAGACATCAAATTTCCATAAAAAAGGGGGAGAGCACTGCCCTCCCCCAATTTGATCGAGGAGAAAGCGAATTACTTCTTCACAGGCTCATCAGGCTTCTTGTCGTTGCCTTCGATGAATGGACTCCATGGCTTGGCCTTGACAGGACCAGGCGTCTTCCACACCACATTGAATTGTCCATCAGCTTTCACTTCGCCGATAAACACGGACTTGTGCAAGTGGTGGTTCTTCTCATCCATCTTGGATGTAATACCACTTGGTGCAGTGAATGTTTGACCTGACATGGCAGCAATCACTTTATCCACATCTGTAGATTTGGCTTTTTCAACCGCTTGCTTCCACATGTTGATACCGATATAGGTAGCTTCCATCGGGTCNNTTGGTCAAAGGCTTGTCTTTATGACCTGCGATTCCCTTGGCTTTGGCGTAGTCGCTCCACTTCTTGATGAATGCATCGTTGGTGGGGTTCTTTATGCTCATGAAATAGTTCCATGCAGCCAAGTGACCGACCAAAGGCTTGGTGTCAACACCGCGCAACTCTTCTTCGCCAACTGAGAAAGCCACAACGGGAACGTCTTTAGCCTTCAAACCTGCGTTGCCGAGTTCTTTGTAGAAAGGCACGTTGGAGTCACCGTTGATGGTGGAGACCANNTCAGCCACGATGGTTTGGTAATCAGAGTGACCGAAAGGTGTGTACTTCTCGTCGATATCAGATTCTTTCACGCCCTTGCTCTTCAAATAAGCGCGCAAGATTTTGTTGGTAGTACGAGGGTACACATAGTCGGTACCGAGCAATACCCAGCGCTTAGCAGCGCCGCCGTCTTTGCTCATCAAATAATCAACCGCAGGAATCGCTTGTTGGTTAGGTGCTGCACCTGTGTAGAAGACGTTTTTGCTGAGCTCTTCACCTTCGTACTGAACGGGGTAAAACAACAAGCCGTTCATTTCTTCCACGACTGGCAAAACAGACTTACGTGACACAGACGTCCAGCAACCGAAGATCACAGACACTTTGTCTTGCCCGAGCAATTGCTTGGTTTTTTCAGCAAACAAAGGCCAGTTAGAGGCTGGGTCAACGACCACAGGCTCGAGTTTCTTGCCCAGTACCCCACCCTTGGCGTTGATCTCATCAATCGCCATCAAAACAGTGTCTTTCAAAACTGTTTCAGAAATGGCCATCGTGCCAGACAAGCTGTGCAAGACGCCAACTTTGATCGTGTCAGCTGCCATTGCATTAGGCAAAGTGACAAGCGTTCCTACCGACAGCGCTGCGGCTGCGGCCAAGGCTTTGAGATTTACTCGACGATTCATCATGGGTTGAACTCCAAAAAAGGTTGGTAAGCGCGGGTAGCAATTCACTCGCTGCATTACCCTTCGCAATCCTTGTGCCAACTTCTTGCCCCCTAGAACACGAATTCTTTTCCTATAAAACCTTTTATTTTGAAAAATCAGCACCAAGAAAATGCATCAAAATGGCTCGCGCACCATGCTTGTGCAAAATTTTTCGCATCATTTCGTGCACCAAGCTGGAATGCCAAAAAATTTCTGCACAATCGCAAGGCACATAAGTTGCAAGAGAATAAAGCTATGGAACTCACACCCCGCGAAAAAGACAAACTCCTCATTTTTACGGCCGCTTTATTAGCCGAGCGTCGTCAAGCCCGTGGACTGAAACTCAACTACCCGGAAGCCATCGCACTTATCAGCGCAACCGTGATGGAGGGTGCGCGTGACGGTAAAACCGTTGCCCAACTGATGAGTGAAGGCAGAACCATCCTCTCCCGCGCAGACGTGATGGACGGTGTCGCCGAAATGATTCCCGATATCCAAATAGAAGCCACCTTCCCCGACGGCACCAAGCTCGTCACCGTGCACCAACCCATTGTTTAAAGGCAGACCGCTATGCAACGAATTGCTTTACCCCTACTTAGCCTGCTGGCGTTCTGTGCGCAAGCCCATGAAGGCCATGGCATAGAAGGCGCATCCCACTACCATGCCAGCGACGTGTGGGGCTTTGTGATGGCACTTTGTGTCGGTGCATTTATGTGGTGGCTCAACGGCCGCGGTAAGTGAGCCAAGTATGACACCAGGCGAACTTTTCATTGACGAGGGTCAACATACCCTCAACCCAGATCGACGCACTGTCACACTGGTTGTTCAAAACACTGGCGATCGACCTATTCAAGTTGGCTCGCATTACCACTTTGCAGAAACCAATGCAGCCTTGGGATTTGACCGTGCAATCGCACAAGGCATGCGTCTAAATATTGCATCTGGCACCGCTGTGCGGTTCGAGCCAGGCCAGCAAAGAACCGTTGAACTGGTTGACTACGCTGGTGACAGACAGGTATTTGGTTTTCGCGGTCTGACCAGTGGTCCTCTTTCAGTTAAATAACCAAGCGCAAGGAAATTCGCATGGCAACGATTGACAAAAGCGCTTACGCTGAAATGTTTGGCCCGACTGTGGGCGACAGGGTTCGCTTAGCAGATACGGACTTGGTGATTGAAGTCGAGCAAGACTTCACCCTACGCGCAGGTGGTTACGGCGAAGAGGTGAAATTTGGCGGTGGCAAAACAATTCGTGATGGTATGGCGCAAAGCCAACGCACGCGGGATGGCTCGGGCAGCGGTGCGCAAGCTGGCGGTGCAGTAGACACTGTTTTGACCAACGCTTTGATCGTCGACCATTGGGG
>DDYJ01000067.1:5510-6142 GCA_002347905.1 Comamonadaceae bacterium UBA2237
CCAGGTACCGAGATCATCAGTTGCGAAGGCAATATCGTGACGGCAGGTGGTATCGACACGCATATCCACTTCATCGCCCCACAACAAATTGAAGAAGCACTTACCAGTGGTGTGACCACCATGATTGGTGGTGGCACTGGGCCTGCTACTGGTACGTTTGCTACCACCTGTACACCAGGGGCTTGGAATTTAGAGCGCATGTTGCAAGCCGCAGATGCTTTCCCTATGAATTTAGGTTTCCTAGGCAAAGGCAATACGTCTTTGCCCGATGCGTTGCATGAACAAATCAATGCAGGCGCGATTGGTCTGAAATTGCACGAAGACTGGGGAACCACACCTGCTGCGATTGACAACTGCTTGAACGTAGCCGAGGCAACGGATACACAGGTGGCTATTCATACCGACACCTTGAATGAATCTGGTTTTGTAGAAGACACGGTCTCGGCTTTCAAAGGCAGGACTATCCACACATTCCATACCGAAGGAGCTGGCGGAGGACACGCTCCAGATATTTTGAAGGTGGTCGGCGAGGCCAATGTGTTGCCCTCTTCTACCAATCCAACTCGCCCCTACACCATCAACACACTGGATGAACACGTCGACATGCTGATGGTGTGCCATCACTTAGACCC
>DDYJ01000067.1:6265-10212 GCA_002347905.1 Comamonadaceae bacterium UBA2237
GCACACAAAATGAAGCAGCAACGTGGCAAGTTGCCCGGCGATTCCGATAGACACGATAACTTCCGCGCCAAACGTTACATCGCCAAATACACCATCAACCCTGCAATTGCGCACGGCATCAGCCATGAAGTGGGCAGCATTGAAGTAGGTAAGTGGGCGGACTTGGTTATATGGAAGCCTGCTTTCTTTGGTATCAAACCCGCTGTCATTTTGAAAGGTGGCTTTATTGCCATGGCCGCCATGGGCGACCCCAATGCGTCTATTCCCACCCCGCAGCCCGTGCATTACCGTCCGATGTTTGGTGCGTTCGGTGGCGCATTAGCGCGGGGCTCCCTAACGTTTGTTTCGCAGGCAGGATTAGCAGCCGGCATTGGCGCTCGGTTTGGCTTGCACAAGACATTGAGCGCGGTGAAAAACATACGCAATATTGGAAAACGCCACATGATTCACAACGACTACGCCCCACGAATGGAGGTAGATGCACAGACCTATGCAGTGCGTGCAGATGGCCATTTGCTGACATGCGAACCGGCACACAGTTTGCCGATGACGCAACGCTACTTTTTATTCTGATGCTGGCCTGCTCTAAATTGATTGCTGGCGGCAAAGGGCTTGCAAGTGTTTTGCTTAAGCGTGCGAGTTCTGTATCGCTCGATTGGGACGTCAGACAAAAAAGTCGCTTTGTAACCACCGATTCACTCGGTAGAACTTTGGGCGTTTTCTTAAGCCGAGGCACAGTGATTCGTGGTGGAGATGTCTTGGTTGCTGAAGACGGTTCGCTCATTCAAGTGAATGCTGCGCCACAAGAGGTGTTGCGCATTACTGCTTGCACTTTACACGGAAGCCCATTTGATTTAACGCGTGCGGCCTACCACCTTGGTAACCGTCATGTGCCGATTGAATTAAAACCTGATCACCTGAAAATTGAACCCGACCACGTATTAGCAGAGATGTTGCGTGCGATGCATATGACAGTGAACACGGTACACGAGGCATTTGAGCCTGAAGGTGGCGCTTACAGTAGCACAGGGCATAGCCATTCGCATGACCATTCACACCATGATCATGAGCACCAACATGATCATCTACACAGCCACACAGATGCACACGACCACGACGGGCACGGTTCGCATGCGCACTGATTCAGAGCATTCTCTTACCGAGACTTCTCTTAGAAACTCATCGTATACACCGCCACTCATCCAACTCATGTGGTTGGCTTCTCCGGCTTTGCCTATTGGTGGGTTCTCATACTCTGAGGGCTTAGAGGCAGCAATTGACAAAGGCTTTGTGCACGACGAGGAAAGTGCATGTGTTTGGCTCATCGACCAACTGCACCATTCGCAAGCCCGAGGCGATATGGCTGCTCTTGCACAAATGGTTGTTGCGTGGCAAGCCAATGATCGAGCACGCCTCACCGAATTAAGCCAATGGGTGCATGCCACGCGTGAAACTGCTGAATTGCGTTTGCAATCTGAGCAAATGGGACGGTCCATGTTGGAGTGGCTTCGCAACCAAAACACTGTTGACGCGGAAAGCGTTGACCTGTGCAATGCACTCGTACCGACCTACCCCCTAACATTCGCTTTGGCTTTGTCATTGACTAGTGCACCTCTAGAGCAGTGCCTGCAAACTTATGCGTTTGGCTGGGCGGAAAATATGGTGCAAGCAGCATTGAAATCGGTACCACTCGGACAAAACTCCGGACAGCGCATACTGTTAGCCATGTCGCAAAATATTTCACAAGCAGTCGCACAGGCTTTAGCCACTTCGGATGCAGCGCGACAAGTCTTCTCTCCCATGCTGGCTATTTTGTCAGCGCAACACGAAACCCAATATTCGAGATTGTTTAGATCATGAGCACACTCCACAACATTGCACAACGTACAAAAAATCTTCCCCCTTTGCGTGTTGGCATAGGCGGCCCTGTGGGTTCAGGCAAAACCACTTTGCTTGAGATGCTCTGCAAAGCGATGCGTGAACGTTATGACTTAGTTGCCATCACCAACGACATCTACACCAAAGAAGACCAACGATTACTCACGGTGAGTGGCGCCTTGCCTGCCGAACGCATCATGGGCGTCGAAACTGGCGGATGTCCTCATACTGCCATTCGTGAAGATGCGTCTATCAATCTAGAAGCGATTGACCGCATGTTGGTCGAGTTTCCTAATGCAGATGTGGTGTTTATTGAGAGCGGTGGAGATAACTTGGCAGCCACCTTTAGCCCAGAGTTGAGCGACTTGACTATCTATGTAATTGATGTAGCTGCTGGAGAAAAAATTCCCCGCAAAGGCGGCCCTGGTATCACCAAAAGTGATTTATTTGTGATCAACAAAACCGACTTGGCACCTTATGTAGGCGCAGATTTATCTGTGATGGAGGCAGACACCATTCGCATGCGAACCAACACACAAGGGCTGAAGCCTTTTGTGATGACCAATTTACGAACACTTACTGGTTTGCAAGTCGTGGTCGACTTTATCGTGACCAAAGGCATGCTGCCAAACTGATTGTGGCTGGCTGGTAACTTCTAGTAGGCTATTACAAAGCTAACTAGCTACTTATCGACTTGGCGGCGCAATAGAAGCGCCTTCAATCTTATGGCGCTCCAAGGCTTGCTGCACAAATCCACTAGCCTTCATATCTTCCACAAAAGTACGTAGAAAATTTTCTGCCTCTGCACCACGTTTTTTAGGAATACCCATGGCTTGCGAGATCACCATAAAACTTCCTGGTAACAAACGCAAATCAGGCAAGCGCTTAGCATCTAACTCGAGTTGTTGTTTGACGCCAGCAGCGACATCATGTTTTTCCGCTACAAACATATCTACTACGGTGGGTGAAGTAGGACTGCGCACTAATTTGGCTTGTTTGATTTCTCGGGTAAGAAATAAATCATAGGCACTGCCCTTACCCACGACGATGGAATGCTCAGCGCGGTCTACTTCCTCATTGCGCTGTAGGGGTGAATTTTTGCGTACCAAGTAACTGCCTTCTATCAATACGTAGGGGGCAGTGAAAGCAATGGCATCAGCACGCATGGGGTCGACTGCAAAAAAACCTATATCTACTTTTTCAGTAGAGAGCGCCTCTACAGATTTACCAGCTGCATCAAACACCACATATTCAACGGGCACTCCCAAACGCTTTGCGAGTTCGGTTGCCAAATCAACCGACACACCTACTGGCTTTTGGGTCGCGCTATCGAGCTTGGCCAATATGGGATTTCCGACATTGATGCCGGCACGAAGTTTTCCTGTGGGTGCAAAGCTTTGGATCATGGTGTTATCAAATGTAAAGACTTGTTGATTAGGAGATGGAATACCTTTTGCACTAATGGCTGCAGTATGAATTTGCCAGTTACGAACGCCCGATTTATCTAGTTCCATGCGTAGCGCCCAGCCTCGATTGTTTTCGGGCAAACTAAATCCATCGAATACAAAATTACCTAGGCTATAAAAAATAGGCTTGTTTTTATAGCGCTCGGTATCTTGCACTTGATGGGGATGACCGCCAATCACCGCGTCTGCACCTGCGTCGATCATCAAACGTGCCAATTGGCGTTGACGCGCATTGGCCAACGGCTCTTCCCAACCCCAGTGCATCACAGGGATAACAATATCGGCGCGCCATTCTTTTCTGGCGGCTTGTATATCGCGAACCACTTGCTCGTCTTCGCTCCATGCCACGCCTGCACGATCATGGTCTGCTTCGAAACTACGGGGTTGGAATTCGTCGTAGCCCAATATCGCAATGCGTATACCGTGTCGTTCGAAAATCGCGGGGGTATGTGCTTCTTTCAGATTGTGACCCCCACCGTAATAGCGGATTCCATTTTTCTTAAGCAGTCCCAGCATTTCGGAAAACGCCTGAGGACCAAAATCACCACTGTGGTTGTTGGCTAAACCCACGGCATCAAAATATTTGCGCAGGTATTTCAAACT
>DDYJ01000067.1:10249-13114 GCA_002347905.1 Comamonadaceae bacterium UBA2237
ACGCACTCTAAGTTTCCAATACGTATATCGCTGTTTTTAAATAGCTTGCCAAAACCAATGAATGGATCACGCCCTTGCTGCATAGCCTTTCCAGGCGAGCCAGCCAGCATCATGTCACCCACCACCAAAAGAGAAACCGTCGATTGCTTAGAAACAGTTTGCGCAAATGTCATGGGCGTGGCGAGCAACATCCCCAAAATGGATAGCCACAAAGGTATCAAAAATTTCAGGAATTTCTTCATGGCGCCGCCTCGTGCAAACTGCATCCATACACCAATTCCTTACCGAGGAAAGGAGAATACAAAGCAACGCGTCCTGTCAATGCATTAGCCTGCGAAAAGCCGTGTACCGCTGGAGCTATAAATTTGGAATGCTGCAAAATTATTGGTTGTCGCCTTGTTTGATACGACACATACAAATTCACCAACTCAACTTGATTACCGGTTGCAATCAGCACAGCCTTAAAACGAAAACGTCCCCCGATATCAATACTTTGTGCAAGGTATGGGTCAGAGACCGGCTTAAATGTATGAGTTTCGCTATGCCCATTGAGGTCGAACTGACACTGCAAGTGTGGCTCGGCCCATGTATTGGCAGAGAGAAAGCACAGTGCTGTTAACCAGAGCTTCACAGAAGATCCTTATTTTCAGCTTCTACCAATCTGACACCTAGCATTAAGGAGGACATCGTGTATTCTCTATCTAACCCAAGGCACTCTTTATTAGGCACTGTGGAAGGATCTGTATAAGTCCCAAATACATGATCCCAAATAGAGAAGTAAGACCCGAAATTTGTGTCTCCATATGTTTTGTTGTGATTATGGTGAATGAAATGCATTCTCGGAGTTACTAGAAACCATTCCAACTTTCTTTCAAAAGGAAGCTTTAAATTAGTGTGCGTCAGGTGCTGGCTAGAGATTTCAATCAAGATGATGATGTAAAAAATAATTGCGCTGTCATCAATGAAAAATAAATTAGAAAATAACAACCCAGGCAAAACGATGAAAGCCATATGCAAAGGTGAGCCTCTGGCGCCTGATAACCAATTGATAGCCTTTGGAGAGTGATGGAAAGCATGACAACTCCAAAATACGTGACTGTGCATTAACCGATGCAACCAGTAACTACAAAAATCCACACAAATTAAATAGCAAAATAGCTTGACTGGTGCAGTAAGGGTGATATCTTGCAACGCTACGAATTGCAGGACCAGTTGAACGCTATCTGTAATAAATCTCACACTTGGCAACAAAAACTCTTCCGCCAAACCAGCCATTAGCAAGGCTGCGAAGATAAAAATCCCGTCAAAAATTCTGATTCTTTGTGTCCTATACCCATTCATTGGAAAGTAAAGAGACAAACTCCAAAAAATAAAACCCAGTAGCGCAAAAACACTCAGCCTCGTAAGTGAGTCATAAGTCAGCAAGTCGTTCAGGATACTCATGTTTTGGTAATACCTTAATTTTTAGCATCAGGATAACCCTATATCAGTGCTAACTATCAATTATCTCTCCTCTCAAGCGATAGGAATTTCGAAAAAAACAGGGTTTGCCACCCTTGCCCTCTGGATTAATGCTTGTTACTTTACGCACAGGCTTGCCAACACGGCACAGTCGTTAGACATAGGAGACAAAAACCATGTTAAAAAACATCTTTACCTGCTTACTTGTAACCACAATAGCAATTGCCGGTTCGGCTGTGGCACAAGGAAAACAAATAAAAATCGGCGTAATTTTTGATATGTCCGGTGCACTTGCTGCTGGAGGTTCTAATGCCAGCTATCTGGGTACCAAATATGCGATTGACATCATCAATGAGCGTGGTGGTGTTGAGGGTTACAAAATTGTTCCCATCTACGTGGATGCACAAAGTAAAACCGAAGTTGCTATCAATGAGACTGAGCGCCTTGTTAATCAAGAGAAGGTCGATGTCGTTATGGGCGTTTTCTCCTCGGCGCAATGTGTTCCTATGGCGCAACGATTGGACCAAGCCAAAAAATTCATGTGGGCCAATGTTTGCGTTTCTTCTGCGGTTTTTAAAGACAAAAATTTGAAGTACGTTTTCAGAGGACAAGTCCACTCTGACCAAATTGGTGAAGCTTCTTGCAGATTCTTGTCAGAAAACTCTAGGGCGAAATTCGGCAAAGAAGTAAGTGACTTAAAAGTTGCCATCATTTATGAAGACGGCCCCTATGGTGCCGGCGTGGCTATGGGTAACGAGGTTGTTTGCAAACAATTAGGCATGCAAATAACTTTAAAAGAAGGGTATGCAGCGACTGCCCCAGATTTATCTGCTCTTGTAACCAAATTGCGCCGTGCGCGGCCTGATGTCATTCTTCATACAGGCTACAACCCAGACATCACCTTGTTCTTACGTCAATCAAAAGAGCAAGGCTTGAAGTGGGGCGCGCTCATCGGTCACGGTGCAGGTTACGGTCAATTTGACAAAATCTACGCGACATTCAAAGAGGACGCCAACTACATCTACAACGTTGACCCAGTCGCTGCTCAATTGATTGATCCTAAAGCTCTTAAACCCGGATTAGGCGCCATCACAGCAGAAATGGTTAAGCGCTACAAAGCAGATGTCAAAGGAGATGAAATCCCTACACACGTGTCTATGGGCTTTAACCAGACATGGATTTTCTTGACCGACGTGTTGCCGCGCGCTATCAGGAAATATGGCGGTATTGATTCGGAGGCGCTAAGAAAGTCAGCGCTGGATACTGACATTTCAGAAGGCGGAACGATTCAAGGCTATGGCGTGAAATTTTTCCCTCCTGGTCAGTCTATGTCTGGTCAAAACGAGAGATCTACACCTGTAGTCCATCAGTACATCAACAACGACACCTTTGTTGTATGGCCCA
>DDYJ01000021.1:0-1720 GCA_002347905.1 Comamonadaceae bacterium UBA2237
TCAGATCGACGCACAGCCAAGCGGCTGCTTGAGTTGGTTCGAGCCATTCTGAAAGATCCGTTTGATGGCATCGGTAAACCTGAGCCTTTGAAATATTTAGGCCCAGATATTTGGTCTAGGCGCATCACACAGGAGCATCGTTGCGTCTACCTTGTAAAGGTCGATCGCGTCGAGTTCTTGCAAGGCCGGTATCACTACTGATTGTCGAGTTGTAAATCTAGTTGGTAAGTGAAAGACTCTTTGGAAAGTTAGGATTTCTGCAAATCTATTTAACTAGGCTGCTAAAGNNGCCATTTGTCATTCTGACATGGGGGTGTGGCGTACCACTCTTTGAAGGCTGCAACCCTATTCAACTAGGCTGCTAAAGCTTTAGGCGCCAATCCCGGATTATTTTTAAATTTCATTTCAGCGACCCATAGGTCTAGAGCCTCTTGCATACGAAGCCAACTCTCAGGGCTGCCGCCAATGGTTCTAGCGATACGGATGGCCATTTCCGCTGTGACAGACTTCTTTTCATGGAGTAGGTCAGATACGGTTTGTCTGCTGACCAAGAGGCGAGTAGCCAACTCACCTTGGGTCCAGCCTAGTTCGGGCAGAACATCTTCGCGCAGTAACGCGCCAGGATGTGTGGGTTTGCGATTTGGGTCACGTAAAGACTTCATTAGTGATAGTCCTCCAAATTTACGTTGGTGGCATCTTCGCCATCAAATTCAAATGTAAGTCGCCAGTTTCCGGTGATGGAAACAGCAAACTCGCCTAATCGTTCGCCTTTAAGTGCATGGAATTTATGGCCTGGCAAGTCCATATCGTTTGCCCGTTTGCAGGCATCCAATCGGTCAAGCATTCGCTCAATACGAGGTGCGTATTGAGCAGGAATTCCTTTGTAACTACTTTTACGAAAGAAAAGCTCCAACCCCTTGTGCTTAAAAGTAACGATCATAAAAATTTTATTGTAAATTAACTGTTGACAATGTCAAGTAAAACATTACATTTAAATTCATGCATTGTTTGCCGCCCTATGTCTGATGTGCTTGATTCAGAAACTCAACTCGACCACAGTTAACACGCCAAAGCCAGCGTCGCAATTTCCGATTTAGGAAGGCCACGCGCTTTGAGAGTTTTGCTAACGTAGAAATCAGCCTGATCAACGAATCAGTCTTTAAATATTGCGCAATATCAAACTCGGGAAGGTCGTTCACATCGATAACTTTGTTCATGGCTTAAATCTCCTTTAAATTCGAAGCGATGATTTGCGCAACCAGGAATTATAAGAAAAGTGCTTTAAAAGTAGTAATTTATAACTAAAAAATATGGAATTAGGCTTTTAAGACGATGTGTCTATCCAATCNNAACGCATCTTCGTCTACGGAACCCTATTACCCGGCCTGTGTCGCCATTACGCGATGCAAGGTTCTCGCTCGCTCGGGCGTGGAACTATCTCTGGCCTGCTCTACGACTTAGGCTCTTACCCAGCAGTTGTCCAAGGCGCCGGCAAAGTGTGGGGCGAGGTGTTTGAGGTGGACGCCACAGTATTGGCTGCGCTAGACGAGATTGAAGCCTTCTACCCAGACGCGCCTGCAGACAAAAGCGAGTACTTACGTGAGGAGGTGGTCGTGCAGATGGATGTTGCAGAAGTAACGCTGTCTGCTTGGTTTTACCGCTTCAACCAAAGCATTGCAGGCAAGCACCGGATTGAGCACGGCGATTATTTGAAATTTCT
>DDYJ01000021.1:1763-2607 GCA_002347905.1 Comamonadaceae bacterium UBA2237
GAGCAAGAAGCTGCGTACCAAAAAATGCTGACTTACTGGGGTGAGGCAGACTCTCCCAGGCTGTTTGACAAAGCTGTGGCGGGTTTGACGCAGCAAGCTGAGTCGGGCAACGCGCTCGCGATGTTCCACTTAGGGCGTTGGTACCGCTTAGGCTACGGAGTTGAAAAAAACGATGACATCGGACTCGACTGGTACCGCAAAGGTGCCGAAGCAGGTTCCACACGTTGCTTGATCAACCTTGCGCGCTACACCGCATTGACCGACGCGCCCGCTGCCAATGCCTTGTTTCAAAAAGCCACAGAGATGGGCGACCTCTATGCCCACACCTATTGGGCTGATAGCGATAAAGACAATTACGACAAACACTTGGAACTCGGCGCGCAAGCAGACGATGCGTTTGCCAAGTATTGCTATGCGTTTCACCTCAACAAATTAGCGCAATCCGATGCGGAAAAACAGCATGCACTCGACTTGATCAAAAAAGCAGCAGAGTTAGGCGAAGCTTCAGCATGCACCTTTGTGTATTACCAATACATGTATGGCTCGCCGATTTGCACCATAGACAAAGAGCAAGCGGCCTACTGGATTAAAAAAGCTGTTCGCGTGGGAAGTGCGATTGGGTGTACCTCCTATGGCCGCATGTTGCTTGATGAGCCTGGGCGCAAAGAGGAGGGCCTCAGCTTCCTCAAATGCGCCTCCATACTTGAAGAAGTATTTGGCCAAACCTTGCTCGGCCACCAACTGCTGTACTTCGGCAACACGCCTGAGTTGCAAGCCGAAGGTTTTGCTTGGACAAAAGCCGCGGCAGAAGCTGGGCACAAACCAGCGATGGACAAACTGGCCA
>DDYJ01000029.1:0-1305 GCA_002347905.1 Comamonadaceae bacterium UBA2237
ATTTGAAATCTGCAACATTGCGCGTAACGACTTTGAGGTTGTGTACCAAAGCAGTAGCAGCAATCATGGCGTCTTCATACAAAGTGTCAGAGGTACGGTGCATGAGTCGCGACCATTTGCGAAAAGCCACTCCGTTCATTGGAAGTACATTGAATGAATCGGCTAGTTGATCCAGCCAACCTTCAATCTCTTTGGCTTTTATAGGGTCTTGCTCTCTGGTTAACTCGATGCCCGCTTGGATTTCAGCCAATGTCACGGCAGAAATAAAGAGGTCGCTATCGTTGATCGGTTGAATCCAACTCACCACGCCAGCATGAGGCTTGGTTCGGCGCAACTCCGAGACTATGTTGGTATCTAGCAAATACATCTTCAGGAAATTCCGTCGATAGAACGTCTTTTCGCTTTGCCACGTAATGGCACAGAAAAGTTATCGGATCGCCCCAGTTCAGTTAAAAGCAATTCTTTCAACGTCATTCTGGATGTTGCCTGCATACGCTGCCACACAGGCAACGGGACCAACACAGCAGCATCCACGCCCCGTTTGGTAACCATTTGGGGACCATCGCTGATACAGGCATCTAAAAATTCACTAAATCGGGCTTTAGCATCTTGAATAGGCCAAGTCTGCATATGAACCTCCTTTTGACTAGTTATATGACTAGTTTAATGGAGGCTTTTCAAATTTGCAAGCCACTTTGGCTTTTATCCAAGCCTTATTGCACATTGCAACGCTGTTGGCTTACAAGTTTCTAGAGGGTAAGGTCAATAGGTCTCTAAATGCAAACGCCCTTCGCGCTTCAACACCGGAGAAATTTGCTCCCAGCCGATTCCGGCGTCGTTAGCGATATCGCGCAACGCCATGACAACGCCCTCTTCCATGCTCTTTAACCCGCACACATAGAAGTGGGTGTTGCTGTCTTTCAGCAAGACTGCCAAATCGGCGCTACTTTCACGCATCGCGTCTTGCACATAGCGCTTTGGCTGACCGGGGGTGCGTGAAAACGCGAAATGGATATCGATAAAGTCTTTAGGTAACTTTTGTAGCGGGCCGAAATAGGGCAATTCTTGCTGCGTGCGTGCGCCAAAAAACAGCAACAACTTACCACCTTCGAACTTACCGCTTTGGCGCAGTCTGCGACGCCACTCCGTCATCGCGCGCATGGGTGCACTGCCCGTGCCCGTACAAATCATCACGATGTGAGACTTGGGATGGTTGGGCATCAAGAAACTAGATCCAAACGGCCCGATGACTTGGACCTCATCACCGATTTTCAAATCACATAAAAAGTTAGACGCCACACCTTT
>DDYJ01000029.1:1324-3789 GCA_002347905.1 Comamonadaceae bacterium UBA2237
TCGCAATCGAATACTGGCGCGCGTGGTGCGCTTTGCCTTGCGCATCCACACCAGGAGGAACCACGCCAATTGATTGCCCCTCTAAAACAGGAAACGGCATAGTGCCAAAGTCAATCACGATATGGTGCGTTTCGTTGTCTGTTCCCGCCTCATTGACCTGCACATTACCCACCACCTTGGCAGTAATAGGTGACTTAGGCCCATGCAAATTCACATACGGATGCGCTGCAGACCAAGGTGGCAACGTAGACCCATAGCTAGAAGACGCAAACGCTTGCGCTNNGCATCATGCAAAACTTCAGGCAACTCGTCCCATCCCAGCTGCTCTTCCAAACTGTAGGCAGATGCTTTTGGCATCGTGCGCCAGTTGTCAATCGACCCCGTTGGGCAGGGAGGCACACAGGCCATACACAAATTGCATATCTCAGCGTTCACCACATAGTTGCGCGAGTCATGCGTGATCGCACCCACTGGACACGTTGCCTCGCAAGTATTGCAACGAATGCAAATCTCGGGGTCAATCAGATGCTGTTGAATGAGTTCAGTGGTGGCGTTCATGTCGATTAATTAAAGCGTACGTAGTCAAAGTCCACAGGCTGGCGGTTAATGCCCATGTTAGGCGGTGCAATCCAGTTGGCAAATTTACCAGGCTCGACCACGCGTCCCATCAAACTCGCTACATAAGCGCGGTCCTCTGAAGTAGGCAGCCACTCGCCAACTTTGGAATTCCACTCCGACTCAGACACCACACGGCCATCAGGCGATACCTTGGTACCGGAGAGCGCACCGATGTTGCGGTGGAACGCCTTGTGCGGCACGGTCAACTTGAATGGAATGCCTGCCTTGGTGATCACACGGTTCCAGCGCTCGACACCACCCACAGAATCAGTGATGTAGTCGTCGCGTAGCACTTCGTTCAACGCGTTGAGCATAGGCACTTCTTTTTCTTGCAACTGGCCGTTGACCACTTCCAAAACCTTGTAATGCTCGCCACGCAAGGTGTGGTCGTCATTACGCTTGCCTTCTTCGTAGCGGCCTTTCAAGCCTGAGCTGTAGAACGTCGCAGCGTTAGAAGATTCGTCCGCACCAAATAAGTCGATGGTGACGCTGAAATGGAAGTTGATGTAACGCTGAACAGTCGGCAAATCAATCACGCCTGCTGCGCGCAATTTGTTGACATCATCGGTCTTGAGCTGGTTCATCATCTCCACCGTGCGTTGGATCACGCGCGAAATGCCTGACTCACCCACAAACATGTGGTGCGCCTCTTCGGTCAACATGAACTTGGTGGTGCGGGCCAGTGGGTCAAACGCACTTTCCGCCAAAGCACACAACTGGTATTTACCGTCGCGGTCTGTGAAGTAGGTGAACATAAAGAAGCTCAACCAATCTGGCGTTTGCTCGTTGAAGGCTTGCAAGATGCGTGGGTTGTCGTCGTTTCCACTGCGACGCTCAAGCAGCGCCTCAGCTTCTTCGCGGCCATCGCGACCGAAATGTTTGTGCAGTAAATACACCATGGCCCAAAGGTGACGGCCTTCTTCCACATTGATTTGAAAGAGATTGCGCAAGTCGTACATGCTTGGCGCAGTCAAGCCCAGATGGCGCTGTTGCTCCACAGATGCAGGCTCGGTATCGCCTTGGGTCACGATGATGCGACGCAAATTTGCGCGGTGTTCGCCAGGTACGTCTTGCCAAACGGCTTCACCTTTGTGGTCACCAAAATGGATCTTGCGGTCTTGTTGGCCTGGATTCATAAAAATGCCCCAGCGGTAGTCACGCATCTTCACGTGGCCAAACTGCGCCCAACCTTGGGGGTCGACACTCACTGCGGTGCGCAAGTACACGTCCATATCGGTCGAACCTTCAGGGCCCATGTCATCCCACCAGTTGATGAAGTTGGGTTGCCATTGCTCCAAAGCGCGCTGCAGAGTGCGGTCGCCAGAGAGGTCGACGTTGTTGGGGATTTTTTCGCTGTAGTTGATGCCTGTCATGGGGTGCTCCGTAGGAAATGAGGGGGTGAATAGTTGAAAAAAGGTGTTAGTGCTAGACGCGGTTGAGATCGAAGGCGGCTTTTTCGCCTTTGCCGTAGACCTTCAAAGCGCCCTTTTCGCCAACAGCGTTGGGGCGGTTAAAGATCCAGTTCTGCCATGCAGACAAGCGGCCAAAAATGCGGGTCTCCATCGATTCTTTTTGGCAGAAGCGCAAGTTGGCTTCTAAGCCAGTCAAGCTGTCAGGCGACATGGCCGCGCGCTCTTCGATCGCGATGCGAATCTCATCGGCCCAGTCAATATCGTCTGGTGCGGCGGTGACAAGACCGAGCGCCAAGGCTTGGCCAGCGTCCAACATCTCGCCCACCACAGCGCGCACGTTTTCTAGCGGTTGCACTTCTTCGTAAAAGCGACGTTGTAAACGCGACTGGTGGTTGACCATGGGAAAGTGCCCGAAGTTCAAAGCGCTCAAAGCCA
>DDYJ01000029.1:3834-4535 GCA_002347905.1 Comamonadaceae bacterium UBA2237
AAGCAGGAGCCTTCGTCCACCAGCGCGAAGAGGGAGCGCGAAGAGACATCGATACGCGCCAAGGTACGACGCAACAGGCCCAAAGTCTCATTGACCAACCAGTGGCTGGCGTTGTCTAACAACACTGCGTCAGACTGCAAAGCCAGTTGCGCGTCGCCTGCAGTGCGTAAGAGCCATGTACCCACGTCGAGTTCATTGGTACGCATGCTCAAAATAGCGTCATCCAACTCGCGTGCCATTTGTAACGGATACCAATTGGCGCCAGCGGCTTCGATGCCGTCGATGGTCGAAGGTACTTCAGATGTAGGCGCATGCACGGTAAACGTGGCCGTGCGCTTAGCGCGGTCAATCGCGACTTGCACATATTCGTAAGTGAGACCTTCAGCGCTAATGGTTTTGTTCAATGGGGTCAGTTTTACGCCTTTGCCAGCTGCTGCTGCACCAGCACGTTTGCTTTGCGCGGCATAGCGGGTTGCACGCGCTTGCACGGCCTCTGCAAATTTAGCGGGCTTGGCGATTTCGTCGACCAGACGCCAATCGACTGCGCGTTGGCCACGCACACCTTCGACACTGGTGCAGAAAATATCAGCATGGTCGTGGCGCACTTTGCGCTTGTCGGTGACGCGCGTTAACCCACCAGTTCCTGGCAATACACCCAGCAAAGGCACTTCAGGCAAAGAAACGCTGCTTGAGCGGTCGTC
>DDYJ01000029.1:4614-4918 GCA_002347905.1 Comamonadaceae bacterium UBA2237
TCGTGGCGGCTGGAGTCTTCGATGCCGTTGCGGGTTTCATTGGTGAACTTACAAAAGTTCACTTTCCAAGCGTGGGTAGATAGGCCCAACATAAAGATGTTGGCGCCCGAGCAAAAGATGCGGTCTTTCAAACTGGTGACGACCACGCACTTAACTTCAGGGTGTTCGAAGCGGATACGCTGCAAGGCGTCGTGCAATTCAATGTCTACGCCCAAGTCGTAAGAATTGAGTTTGAGCTTGTAGCCAGGGCGGATACCCGCGTCTTCGTTGATGTTGAGTTGCAGGGTGGCAGTTTCGCCTTCGT
>DDYJ01000029.1:5079-5296 GCA_002347905.1 Comamonadaceae bacterium UBA2237
GCGCGCTGGTGTCAAACACCATATCTGCCTTGGCATAAAAGGCAGAACGTCCATCCAAGATGCGTTTCAAATCCTCCAGGGCTTCTGTACTCGCCGCCATCGGTCGCATGTCGCCTTGGGCTGCTACGCGGCCCAAATGGTCTTCGGGTAGAGCTTTCAGCCACACGGTAAAACACTGGCTCAAGGTTTCGTTGAAAGTAGCCGCCTCAGACACCAG
>DDYJ01000184.1:0-1417 GCA_002347905.1 Comamonadaceae bacterium UBA2237
AGCGAAGGCCACAGAACCTTTGTGGTGAGTTGGCGAAATCCTGATGCATCTATGTCTTACACCACGTGGGACGATCTTATTGCGCATGTTGCGATCAAGGCCATCCATGTGGTGCAAGAGATTGCGGGTACAGATCAAATCAACGCCTTGGGTTTTTGCGTAGGCGGCACTATTTTGTCCACAGCCCTGGGCGTGCTGGCAGCGCGTGATGAACACCCTGTTGCCAGTGCTACCTTGCTGACTACCTTGGTTGATTTCCAAGACACGGGGGTGTTGGACGTCTTCATCGATGAAGCTTTTGTCAAATTTCGTGAAGCCCAGTTTGCTAACGGTGGTTTAATGAAGGGTCAAGACATGGCCTCAACCTTTAGTTTTCTGCGTCCCAACGATTTAGTTTGGAACTATGTTGTAGGCAACTATCTCAAGGGCGAAACGCCTCCGCCTTTCGATTTGCTTTACTGGAATAGTGACGCCACCAATTTGCCTGGCCCGATGTATGCCTGGTATTTGCGCAACACCTATTTAGAAAACAACCTCATCAAACCTGGTAAAACAGAAGTCTGTGGCGAAAAAATAGATCTGCGTAAAGTCAAACTCCCCATGTATATCTATGGATCGCGCGAAGACCATATCGTGCCGATTGGCGGTTCTTACGCCAGCACACACGTATTTCCTGGGAAAAAACGTTTTGTCATGGGCGCCTCTGGACATATCGCTGGTGTGATCAATCCGCCTGCTGCTAAGAAACGCAGTTACTGGACTGGTCCAGCTGGCAAATTTCCAAAAACTGCACAGGCATGGCAAGAGACTGCGACTGAACACGCCGGTAGCTGGTGGCCTGATTGGTCCGCTTGGCTCAATTCGCATGCAGGTAAACAAATCGCTGCACCCAAGACCTATGGCAATGTCAAACACAAAGCTATTGAAAATGCGCCAGGCCGCTACGTCAAGGCGCGTGCTAGCAGCTAATTTTTTAAAATCAACTTTTTAAAGACGGGGAATCCATGGAAGACATCGTAATTGTTTCAGCTGCGCGTACTGCGGTAGGTAAGTTTGGTGGTTCGTTGGCCAAAGTGTCGGCAACCGAGTTAGGGTCTATCGTCATTCGCGAAGCGTTGGCGCGTGCCAAGGTAGAACCAGCGATGGTCGGTGAAGTCATCATGGGCCAGGTCTTAGCGGCAGGTTCTGGACAAAACCCAGCACGCCAAGCCTTGATGCATTCCGGCGTGCCTAAAGAAGTGCCTGCACTCACCATCAACGCAGTCTGCGGTTCGGGCTTGAAAGCAGTGATGTTGGCCGCGCAAGCAATTGCTTGGGGTGACAGCGACATCGTGGTGGCCGGTGGTCAAGAAAACATGAGCGCTTCTCCCCATGTTTTGGTTGGTTCACGCGATGGGCAACGTATGGGTAACTGGAA
>DDYJ01000184.1:1434-7843 GCA_002347905.1 Comamonadaceae bacterium UBA2237
ATCACCGCTGAAAACGTAGCCAAAGCGCATGCCATCAGCCGTGACATGCAAGACGCTTTGGCCTTGGGTAGCCAACAAAAAGCATCTGCTGCGCAAGACGCAGGCAAGTTCAAAGATGAAATCGTGTCGGTCTCTATCCCTCAGCGCAAGGGTGATCCGATTGTTTTTAACACCGATGAATTCATCAACAAAAAAACGACGGCCGAAGCGCTCGCTGGTTTGCGTCCTGCATTTGATAAAGCGGGTTCAGTTACCGCAGGCAATGCCTCTGGCATCAATGATGGTGCAGCCGCAGTCGTCGTGATGACCGCGAAAAAAGCCGCTGCCTTGGGTTTGAAGCCGCTAGCACGCATCGCAGCATTTGGAACTAGCGGACTTGACCCTGCCACTATGGGTATGGGGCCAGTGCCAGCATCGCGCAAAGCATTGCAACGTGCCGGATGGAATGCCGCTGACGTCGATTTGTTCGAACTCAACGAAGCCTTCGCCGCGCAAGCGTGTGCCGTCAACAAAGAACTTGGCATTGATCCTGCAAAGGTTAATGTCAACGGCGGTGCGATTGCGATTGGTCACCCCATTGGTGCATCTGGATGCCGCATTTTGGTGACTTTGTTGCATGAGATGCAACGCCGTGACGCAAAAAAGGGATTGGCAGCTTTGTGTATTGGCGGCGGTATGGGCGTGTCTCTGGCGATAGAGCGTTGATGCACTAAACCACTTGCCAATCTAATCTGCTTAATTTTCGAATTCACGTCATCAATCAAACCACCACAACAGGAGACAACACATGAGTAAAAAAGTAGCGTACGTCACAGGAGGAATGGGTGGTATCGGTACCGCCATTTGCCAACGTTTGCATAAGGACGGATACACCGTCATTGCAGGATGTGGTCCGACGCGTGATTTCAAAAAATGGATAGAGGAACAAAAGGCTTTGGGTTTTACCTTCTATACCTCGGTAGGCAATGTGGCCGATTGGGACTCTACTGTGGAAGCTTTCACCAAAGCTAAAAATGACCATGGCCCTATCGATGTGCTGGTGAACAACGCTGGTATCACCAAAGACCGTGTGTTCTTAAAAATGACCCGTGAAGACTGGGATGCTGTGATTGACACCAACTTGAACTCCATGTTCAACGTCACCAAGCAAGTCGTGCCAGACATGGTCGAAAAAGGGTGGGGCCGCATCATCCAAATTTCTTCGGTCAACGGCAACAAGGGACAGTCTGGGCAAACTAATTACTCAGCTGCCAAAGCTGGTATGCACGGATTCACCATGGCCTTGGCGCAAGAGTTGGCTAGCAAGGGTGTGACGGTCAATACCGTGTCACCCGGCTATATCGGTACCGACATGGTGCGCGCAATTCGCCAGGACATCTTGGACAAAATTGTTGCCACCATTCCCGTCAAGCGTCTCGGTACGCCCGATGAAATTGGCTCCATCGTGGGTTGGTTAGCCGGAGACCAATCAGGATTCACCACAGGTGCAGACTTCTCGTGTAACGGTGGTTTGCATATGGGCTGATCCTCTGCATGGATTTGAATAAGTGGCTGCTTTCTGTTGCGCCGATGATGGACTGGACCGACAGACATTGTCGGTTCTTCCATCGACTATTCAGTAAGCACACGCGTCTCTACACAGAGATGGTTACCACTGGCGCTTTGCGCCATGGTGATGTGAAACGGCATTTACGGTTTAACGAAGAAGAACACCCCGTCGCCTTGCAACTTGGCGGCAGTGAACCGGAAGACCTGGCCTACGCCGCAAAACTCGGCGAGCAGTATGGCTACGACGAAATCAATTTGAATTGCGGCTGCCCNNTATGCGTGATGCGGTTAGCATTCCCGTGACAGTGAAGCACCGCATTGGTATCGACAAGATTGAAAGCTACGATTTCGTGCGCGACTTCGTGGGCACTGTTAGCAACGCAGGCTGTGAAGTTTTTATCGTCCATGCGCGCAATGCTTGGTTGCAAGGCTTGAGTCCTAAAGAAAACCGCGAAGTTCCGCCTTTGCGCTTTGATTTGGCTTACCAGCTCAAAAAAGATTTCCCGCGACTGACCATCGTCGTCAACGGCGGTATCAAAACCCAAGAAGAGATAACTCAACATTTGCAACATGCAGATGGTGTGATGCTCGGACGCGAGGCCTACTACAACCCGTGGTTGATGACGCAATGGGATGCCTTGTTTTGGCAATCCAGTGAAGCACAAACAAGCCGTGAATCAGTAGAAGAGGCCATGGTGGTTTACATGGAACGCGCCCACCAAGAAGACGGTTGCCCTTGGTACGCTATTGCCCGCCACATGCTCGGCCTCTACCACGGACAACGCGGTGCACGTTTATGGCGCCAAGTTTGGAGTGATCACAGGCTTAAGCCTTTGCCGCCACGCGAGGTCTGGAAAAAGGCTAGGCGAGCTTTTGTGGATTTGGAAGTTGACACCATTGCAACCTGACCCAACTTTGGCATCTCCCGAGATCCCCAACTCCCAAATCCAACTCGCCAAACTCATGATTTGGGCGATCCCGATGTTTTGGACGGTCAACCACATCGTCGCCCGCAAAGCCCCTGGGGTGATAACCCCCCACGTATTGGCAATAGGGCGCTGGGCTTTGGTAGGTATTTTTTTGGCTTGGTTGGCACGTGTTGAATTGAAAGCGAATTGGGATGTTTTGCGCACACACATATGGCGCTACATCTTGTTGGGTGCATTGGGTATGTGGGTCTGTGGTGCAGGCGTGTACCAAGCGGGTATCAGTACCAAGATGATGAACATCTCGCTGATTTATGCATCATCACCCGTGATGATTGCCGTGTGCTCCGTGCTTTGGTTGCATGAGCCTTTTTCTAAACGCCAGGCGCTAGGTGTGCTTATCGCTATCTTGGGTGTTGTGCATGTGGTGGTGCAAGGGGAGTGGACACGTCTTGCGCAAGTCGTCCTGGTGCCCGGTGATTTATGGATACTTGCGGCGTCCCTGGCTTGGGCGGCCTATTCGCTGTTGCAAAAGCATTGGCGCAGCACTTTGAGCGCTGGCGCACAGTTAGCGTGCATCTGCGCTGGTGGTGTTTTGGTGATGGTGCCATTCACCATTTGGGAGTTGTTGCAAGCCGACACACCTGCACTAGGTCGAGATGCGTTCATACTCATTGCGCTTGCTGCACTCTTTCCTGGTTTAGGTGCTTATTGGCTCTACGGTTGGGTACAAAAAACCATAGGTGCAAGCCGTGTAGCAATGACACTTTATCTGGGCCCCCTATATGCCAGCGTGATGGCGTGGTTGGTGCTTGGCGAAGGCATTGGTTTACACCACGTGGTCGGTGGGGTGCTGATACTCTCGGGTGTTGGCTTGGTAATGAGCAAACAACACGAATCAACTTGAAGGAGCAAGATATGCACAACGTTATTGGCGCATGCCCGCACGATTGCCCTGATACATGTTCTTTAGTCACCACGGTAGAAAACGGCAAAGCTATTCGCGTGCAAGGCAATCCTGCGCACCCAATGACAGACGGTGTCTTGTGCACCAAGGTTTCGCGTTACACCGAACGCACCTATCACCCAGATCGCATCTTGCAACCTTTAAGGCGCACGGGCCCCAAAGGTTCTGGCCAATTTACCCCGGTTTCTTGGGATGAGGCACTCAACGACATCGCCAATCGCTTGGGTGCAATCGCCGCACAAGACCCACAAGCCATATTGCCTTACAGCTATGCCGGCACGATGGGTCAAGTGCAAGGTGAGGCGATGGCGATGCGGTTTTTTCATAAGCTCGGCGCTTCGCTGCTGGATCGAACCATCTGCTCATCGGCTGGTAGCGAAGCGCTGGCTTATACCTTTGGCGCCAAGATGGGGATGCGGGTAGAGTTTTTTGCGGAGTCAAAGCTCATCATCATCTGGGGTAGCAATTCTATTGGTAGTAATTTGCATTTTTGGCGTATCGCCCAAGAAGCCAAACGCAACGGCGCCAAGCTGATTTGCATAGACCCACGTAAAAGCGAGACAGCAGAAAAATGTCACGAGCACATCGCTCTGCGACCCGGTACTGATGCAGCATTAGCGTTGGCCATGATGCACGTGCTGATACAAAACGATTGGCTAGACCACGACTACATCGCGCAACACACTTTGGGTTGGGATGCTTTGCGTGAAAGGGCGTTGCAATGGTCCCCTGAGCGGGCTGCGCAGATATGCGGCATCACATCACAACAAATCGAGTCGTTGGCGCGTGATTGGGCAACCACAAAACCTGCAGCTATTCGTTTGAACTACGGCATGCAGCGCGTGAAGGGAGGAGGTAACGCAGTGCGAGCGATTGCATGTTTGCCAGCACTAACAGGTGCTTGGCGACACCGTGCTGGTGGTGTGTTGTTGGCTAATTCAGGAAATTTTCCAGTACAACGTGCTGCATTGCAGCGCCCTGATTTACTTGCAGGTCGCAAGCCACGCACCATCAATATGAGCAGAATTGGTAACGCTTTGTTACAAGCTGCATCACATGCATTCGGCCCCCAAATTCAAGCCATGGTGGTTTACAACAGTAACCCAGTAGCGGTGGCGCCGCAGTCTAGTGAGGTCGTGCAAGGTTTTGCGCGTGAAGATTTATTCACCGTAGTGCTGGAGCATTTTCAAACCGATACCGCTGATTACGCAGACTACATCTTGCCAGCCACCACCCAACTCGAGCATTGGGATATCCATGCCACTTATGGCCATACCGATATTTTGTTAAACCGTCCAGCCATTGCACCAATGGGCGAGTGCAAAACCAACACCGATATTTTTCGTGCGTTGGCAAAACGGATGGGATTTACAGATTCATGCTTTGAAGAGGATGACGAGACTTTATGTCGAACTGCATTTGGACCACCACAAGATATGCAGGAACTATTTGCACAAGGCTTTACCCACCTCAAATCTCCAAGCGGTCAAGCATTGCCAGATGCACCATTTGCAGAAGGCAAATTTCCTAGCCCCTCAGGTAAGTGTGAGTTCTTTAGCCAACGCTTAGCGGACATGGGTCAAGACGGATTGCCTGACTACATTGCCAACTACGAGGTGCCGCAAGCCAACGCCGAATTTCCTCTAGCCATGATTTCGCCGCCTGCGCGTAACTTTCTTAACTCCAGTTTTGTCAACTTGCAAAGTTTGCGTGATATAGAAAGCGAACCCGTGTTGGAGATGCATCCCGCAGACGCGCAAGCGCGCAACATCCAGCATGGCGATGTGATCCGCGTATTCAACCAACGGGGCACTTACCACTGCAAAGCCCAACTCAACGACAGAGCGCGCCCAGGCGTGGTGAATGGTCTGGGTATTTGGTGGCGCAAGCTAGGACTCAATGGAACCAATGTGAATGAATTGACCAGCCAAAAACTGACCGATATCGGGCGTGCGCCGGTTTTTTATGACTGTTGTGTGGAAGTGGCGGCGCTCAAATGATTGGCTATTTAAAAGGTAGACAGGCAGATGATGTATCGCTACAAGAGGTGTGCGATCTTGTGGGTGCCGATGCACCTCGGCGTGATCTATTGATTGAGTACTTGCATCTTCTCAATGACGCGTATCGCGGCTTGCACGAGCGCCATTTAGTAGCTTTAGCTAATGTGATGAATATCCCTATAGCCGAAGTCTATGAGGTGGCAACTTTCTATCACCACTTTGAAGTGATACGTGATGGCGATGTAGCAGCCGATCTCACCATTCGCGTGTGCGATGGACTGAGTTGTGAACTCGCTGGTGCAAGACAACTGATTGAAAGATTGCCCCAACTCTTAGGCGGCAAATCGATCAAGGTGATTTCTGCTCCTTGTGTAGGTCGATGTGAGCAAGCCCCGGTTGCAGTAGTGCATCAAAACGCAGTGGTGCATGCAACACCAGAGTCTGTGGCCGCAGCCGTTGCCTCCAATCAAAAATGGCAAGCGTTACCAGATTACGAAGATATGGATGCCTATATTGCCAGTGGTGGTTACGAACTTTTAAAACAAATACACAGCAACGCCATAGCAACTGAACAAATCATCCAAACCATGGAAAGCTCAGGGCTACGCGGTTTGGGGGGTGCAGGTTTTCCTGCTGGCAGAAAGTGGCGCATTGTGCGTGAACAAGTAGCGCCGCGTTTGATGGCTGTCAACATCGACGAAGGCGAGCCCGGTACTTTCAAAGACCGNNGCCCATGTGGTTGGCATCGATGCTATTTATATTTACTTAAGAGACGAGTACCACGGGTGTCGCCAATTACTAGAGACGGAATTGGCCCGCTTGAAAGCCAATCCGCCTTGTCATTTGCCATTAATAGAGTTACGACGCGGTGCAGGTGCCTATATTTGCGGCGAAGAATCCGCCATGATTGAAAGCATCGAAGGCAAGCGGGGAGAGCCGCGTATGCGTCCGCCCTATATTGCGCAAGT